>SBAV01000042.1 GCA_005239965.1 Methylobacter tundripaludum | reverse complement strand
TTTCATAGCCGCCAGCCCACCCGTGCGTAAAAACTTATTTATGGGGCTGTTATTCGACATTTAAAGAGTGACTAAGTACTAGGATGATGCCGGATAACAAAAGGAAATGGCGCGGGCCATATCCACAGACAAGCGAGGACGTTATTGCGGTGGTGCGCGCGTGGGGTGGGCAGAAACGAAGAGCCGTGCAACAGGCTGTTGCATGTGGGGCGAAAAGTTGGTGTCGAATTGCGATAGCGTGGTTTTAATGACGACAGCGGCTGGCGTTATATAAACGAGGCTGTCGGTATCATCGGGTGTATTGCCCTGGTTGTCTTTAAGGCCGGTTTTGATGTCTACCAGGATGCCTTCGGAATCGGCATGGTAAGAAGATGTCTGCAATGTTACTGCTGCATCCGAAACGCCTGTACGCCCGTAAGCCTCAAGGCCCGGCAGGTGAAGGCCCCTGTCGAAGAATTTCTCGCCGGTATGCGCATGCACCAACGGCGCAATCAATTGCACCATGACCAGAAAAACAATGATAGACGTACGTAACGATAGAAACATGCCGCTAATTATGCCATTAAAAAACCATTGGCAAGCAAAAATTCTTAATTGTGTATTAAACGTACATCATAGGAATTTTTCCTTATTCATCGACTTGTCCCAATTATTCCCTGAATAAAGAGCAAAATAGATCGTCCTTTTATAATTGTGGAGTCATCGATTCTACTTTTTTGAAATGTGACTGGTTAATCGCGGGTTGTTGGAAACAACAATTTGATTGTTTTCATTTAAAAACTTGATGTCATATCAAGTGTTACGAAATTAGTTAAGGGGAGTTTAATGAAAAAAACATTGGCGCTGTGGTTGGGGCTTACCGTATCGTCTGCTGGCTATGCGAATGATGATTCGAGTATTTGGATAAGCAATACTTACCAGACCGATTTTGGCGGCAGTAATTATTTGGCATTTTTGGAATTGCACCCGCGCTTTAACAAAGATGATTCCAAGTTCAGCCAGCTGATCATAAGGCCTTTTGTGGGCTATAAGGTCAATAAAAAATTACAGTTGTGGCTAGGGTTTGCCTGGCAAGGTGAATACAATTCCAAAGATAAATTTGATTTAGCCACCAAAGATATTGTCGAACAAGTACAGTGGATTGATAACCTAACGCCTCAACTCAACTTTCAGTACCGCTTCCGTCTCGAACAACGTTTCTTTGCCGATGCTGATTTATTACATCGTATGCGCCATCGTTTCAGATTGCAATATTCCATTCCCGATACTCAAATATATCTGATTGGCTCCGACGAATTGTTTGTTTATTTTAATTCCGTGAATTCTGGACGCCTTGAACACAGTGTTCAGGCGGGTATCAATCAAAACCGATCTTATGTCGGCGTGGGCTATAAAATAACGCCAAATGTTAATATTGATACGGGCTACCAACTGCAATACGTCAACAATTTTGGCAAGGAAGATTTATATAACCACGTTTGGTTGACCAATCTTAACGTCAATTTCTAAATTTGCGTTCAGCTTCTGCACCTTGCGAGCATTGCAATCTGCTGCTCGCTAGGTAGGATGATCAGTCAACAAAGGGGGAGACCGCCCAATCAGTCCCACTCCAACAGCTTCCACATGTTGATATTGCTGTCCCGATCTAAATCGGAGCGACGCACATCCATCTTGCCGTCACCATTGGTATCGATAAAATAGTACGGCGGCCCGACATCCGGTATCACTTTTATCATATACAGCTTACCGCCCCTCCGGTATTCCTGTATGGTTTTCTTGGCTTTGCGGGTAATCGTAATGTCTGGCTCCATTTCTTCACCGCTTTCGACAACTGCCGGCGGTTCTGGTGCTTCCGGCGCTGATTCAAGCGCAGGCGCTTGCTGTTTGGCTGCAAACAAAGGGAACGCAAAAAGACTAAGGAGAATAAAGCGGCGCATATCTAGCTCTGTTAAAATAAAACCGTAACTATCTTATTATAATTTTTATTCAGTTGCTGAACTAATCGACGCACTGACACAAAAATGTTCTTTTTGGGTAATGCCTTATGTGGGTTTTCAACCGCATGGACACCTAATGAATAGAACGGGATTTCCCCTAAACCCAGAGATTAACCATGAAAGTCATACTCAACAGCCTACTCATCCTGACAATGCTGTGCGCAGTTACGGCACAGGCAGCAGCCCAAAAATCCTTTGACTATTACGTGCTTAGCCTGTCTTGGTCACCGGAATTCTGCTCTATTCATCCAAAAGACAATCAGTGTCACCGGAATTATGGTGTGGTGCTGCATGGCTTATGGCCGCAATACAACAAAGGCTATCCGCAATCGTGCAGCAAAGAGTGGATTCCAGCCGGTCTGATCCGCAGTTTTCCGGGCCTTTATCCCAGCGACAAACTGGCGATACACGAATGGCAAAAGCACGGCACTTGCTCCGGTTTATCGCCGAAAAATTATTTAGCGCTGTCACAAAGACTGAAGCAATTTGTTGTTACGCCCGGTACACTGCAAAATCTCACCAAACCGTTACGGGTAACGTCATCGCAACTGAACGGGCTGATACGCATATCCAACCCTAAAATCAAGAGCGATGCGATCGCTTTTTCCTGTGTGGACGGCGGACGTTTTTTACAGGAAATTTATGTCTGCTTTGACAAAAAAGGCGGCGCTTCCACCACGTGCGGCATTGACATACAACGCCGTAGCCGCTTAAGTTGCGGCCGCCCGAACTTTTTGATTAGAAATATACGTTAGGCCTCAAAGACCCGGTTCTAGCGCTTGTTGGCCTGGATGATAAACAGCATAAACATAAACGGGTATGTCAAGGTCGCCTAAATTATCTTCAATGAGCGGCCATACCTGATCCCAATCCAAACCGCCTACACCCGTTGCGAGCCTCGGCAAGGCAATCGACGTCAATTTTTCTTTGGCGATGATTTTTACCAGCGCCCGCAACGCGCGGTTAACATTTCCAACCGTGGCCTTACCAAGCCGATGGTCATGGCTGTCAACGCCTTGCTGGGTAATCAGATTGACAATGCGCACATCATTGGCGCCACCCCACATCCAGGCATCGCCCGGTTCAGGGTCATGTTGATGACACCAATGGTGAAAATCCTTGTGCATAGCCGGATACTG
>SBAV01000319.1 GCA_005239965.1 Methylobacter tundripaludum | reverse complement strand
TGGCGCTTTGGATGTATCTGCTTGCGGGCCAATACCGCTTGGCAATCGATTAACGCCATGATGGCGATAACTTTGAGTTTTTTCTCCTCGGCACTGGCGAAAATAGCATCCAAACCATTGAGAACGCCATAGGTCATGATACAGCGGAACGGGGTTTGTTCAATAAGTTTATCCAGCAATTCGTTGATTAATTCCTTGCTAGGCGGCGCGCCGTAGTCAGGGCTAAGCTTGCCGACATAAGGGCTAAAGGCCGCACACTGCAAAGGCTTGTTGTCATTTTTTGAGATGGTTGCGTGGCGCTTTGGATGTATCTGCTTGCGGGCCAATACCGCTTGGCAATCGATTAACGCCATGATGGCGATAACAGCTAACAGAAAGTGCTTCACGGAGACCCCTTAAAAACTACCAATACAGTTGGCTATGATATGCGATTTTTTTATTTTAAATGATGAATTTTACGTTACATCCACAAATAGCTCAAAATTTTTAGACAACAATACTTGCTGCAGCATCAGGGGTGTTAACATGAAAAGCATCAGCATAAATATCATTCAGCGAAGCACCTTTGAGAAAAGCGCTTGTTTTGGTTTGGTTCACCATTTCTGGATGCCCGCACAAGTAGACGCGCCAGCCTTTTAAGGTTTGCATTGCCGTGAGGGCTACCTCATGGGCGCGGCCTGTGGCAATGCCCATTTCAGGCATTTCACCTGAAAGGCACGGCGTATAGTAAAAATTGTCTACGGTTGCCGCCAGCTCTTGCATTTCGCCCATAAGATACAAGCCATCACGGTTGCGGCCGCCGTGAAATAAATGAATTGGGCCGGTATGATTTTGTGACAACGCATCGTTGATAATACCCACCAGCGGCGCTAATCCGGTGCCGGTACCGACTAACAACAAAGGTTGTTCCGCACGTCCATCCACGTACAGGCAGTTCCCTTGTGCATCAGAAAGCGTTAGGGCATCTCCGGGTTTTAATTCATCATACACCCAACTGCTAAATTGGCCGTTTGGCAAACGGCGGATATGGAACTCCAAAATATTTTCGGGATGCGGTGTATTGGCAATGGAATAACTGCGCGCTAAGCCATCGGCGCGTTTTAAGTTAACGAACTGGCCGGCAAAGAAATTAAAGCTGCCCTCGTATGTTAGCACCAGACGTACTATCTGTGCTGCCACCAGCTGTTTTTCAACAACATAGGCTGTGATTGATGCGGTTTGCTGGTTGGGCAAAGCTACCGTCATATCTTGTTCAGGGCGGCAAATGCAAGGCAGGAAATAGTTTTGCTTTCGCAGCGTATCTTTAATACCGGCTTGTGATGAAACAGGTGGAGGGTTATCCCGGCTACGCATCATGCAGCACTGGCAAAGGCCTTGTCGACAACTATGCGGCATTTGCATATTGTTTCGTAGCAAGGTTTCCAAAACTGTTTCATTGGCTTGGGCGCTAAACGTGTTTTCGCCTATTGTGATGCTGACCATACTCTCCACCTGAGATAAATTATTTGCCTAATACATCAGCACGAACGCTTTCTGCGATTGCTGTGGCTTCAGCAATTAAGTCAGCAGGAACGCCCAGTTCTTTAAGGGTTGCATCAAAGTTTTCCATAACGGCATCAAAATGACTGTCGTTTAAACCCATTTGGACAAAACGGGCGTGCGCTGTACGCATATCTGTCCCGGTGTAATTGTTTGGGCCACCAAAAGCCATGGTAAAAAACGCTTTTTGTTTGGCGATTTGTTTATCCATGTCCGAGTTACCGAAAAAACGGTTAATGCGATAATCTTCCAGAACTTTACGGTAAAAGGTATTAACAGCGGCATCAACAGCGGCCTCACCGCCAATTCTTTCAAATAAGGGTGCATTTGTAGTGGCTTCCAATGTTTCGCTCATGATTGTATCCTGGTTATGTTATGGGATTTTATTATTGTAGTGAGTAAAAAATATCACTCGCAGAAAGTTTATCGTAAATCGACATCTTATGCAACATATGGCTTATATAAGTTTTATATGGTATGCTTAAATGATGGTATTGTCTGATAAAATCAATCTGGATTAAGTTTTTATGCCTCAAAAAATAAGTGCCCGACAACTGCAAATATTGGAATTGTTGCTGCAAAACGGCAGTGGGCTATGCGTTGATGAATTGGCAAAAGCCCTGGATATTTCCAGGACAGCGATACAGCAGCATTTTGCCCTGCTTGAAAGCGAGGGTTACATCAAAAAAAGTACTCCAACTAAAACCGCTGGCAGGCCACTGAATATTTACGTTATTACTGATAAGGGCATCAATTGCTTTCCTAAGCAATATGCCTGGTTTTCCGAGTTGATGCTGGATGATTTGCGCGAAGAAATAGGCGCTGAGCGTTTTACCGGTTATATGCAGCGCCTGGGGGTTAAATTGGCGGATAGCTTACGTGCAAGGTTTGCAGGGAAGGTGCTTAATGAGCGTATTGATGAGCTGCTTGCCATCATGGCTGATCTGGGTTTTCACGTACAACTGGAGACTGATTTAGAAAAGGGTGAAATGGCGATTGAAGCCCGAAACTGTATTTATCATGAGTTGGCACAAAAATACCACGAAATTTGTGCGTTCGATGTGGCGTTTATATCGTCGTTATTGGATAAAGAGATTGAGCATACAAGCTGCATGGCTAAAGGCGCTTGCCATTGTCATTTTAAAATTGACAGTAAAAAATAGTATGTTGCGGGCTAATTTTAAATTTAGTCAATCTCAACCTATTCCGTATTTTCATTCATACGCTTAAAAAGCGACTTTAAAAAATATTCAACTGTATTTGAGTGCGGTAACATGAGCACCAAAGGGAACTGCTATGATAATACTTGTGTGGAGAGATTTTTCCACTCCATGAAAGTTGAATGCATCGACGGGGAGCGATTCACTACACGCAAGATCATGAGACAGACTGTGTTTGACTATATCGAAACAGAATATAATCGTAACCGCCCGCATAGGACACAGGGTTATCTTAGCCCAGTGGATTTTGAGACCCAACTCCTCGCATCTTGATGTGTCCGGTTTTTGCTGGGTCAGATCAGTGATGATAATTTAAACATCACTTTGTATGGAGATAAAGCACATGACAGTATCCATAAAAACACAGTGCTGTATTGTAGGCGGCGGCCCTGCGGGTATCATGTTAGGCTTTTTGTTGGCTCGCAGTGGCGTTAAAACGGTGGTGCTGGAAAAACACGATGATTTTTTTCGTGATTTTCGTGGTGACACCATACATCCTTCCACAATGGAGTTGATGCACGAACTAGGCCTTCTAAAGGCGTTTTTGCAGCAACCGCATCAACCCATTGCCAAGGGCCTTATGGTTGTTAATGGGCAAGTTCTACAAGGCCCCGATTTCTCCCATTTATCCACCCAAGCCAAATTTATCGCCATGATGCCACAGTGGGATTTTCTAAATTTTATTGCCGTGCAAGGGGCAAGCCATGCCGGTTTTGATTTACACATGGGCTCGGAAGTCACCGACTTAATTGAAGAAAACGCCGTCGTCAAGGGCGTAATTGTTCAAACCAAACAAGGTCGAATGCATGTCTTTGCCGATTTGGTCGTTGGCGCAGATGGCCGTAGCTCCATTGTTCGCGCTTTATCGAAGATGACTGTTATTGATAATCACGCCCCGATTGACGTGCTGTGGTTTCGTCTGAACAAGCCAAAAAATGAAACTTTAGAAGTTCTTGCCCGTATCCAGAATGGCAACTTTATGGTAACCATAGATCGAGGCGCTTATTACCAAGCCGCTTTATTGATTCATAAAGGTGATTTCGGTGGCATTAAAGCCAAAGGTTTACAAGCATTTCGGGATTTAATTTCTGCTATCGAACCGGCATTTGCCGATGTGGTGCAGGCCATTGACTCCTGGGGAAAAGTGAAGTTACTCAACGTGCAGGTGAGCCGTATGCAACGATGGTATCGGCAAGGCTTGTTGTGCATCGGTGATGCTGCCCATGCCATGTCGCCTATCGGCGGAGTAGGCATTAATCTAGCCGTGCAAGATGCGGTTGCCACCGCCAATATATTGACTGAAAAATTACGCACCGGCCATTGCACTGTGGAAGACTTGGCAAAGGTGCAAGCCCGACGCGAATGGCCTGCTAAAATGACCCAGCGTATGCAGATCATGGCGCATCGGCACTTTTTTAGTGGCACTCAGGACAACCAAACACTGGCGGTGTCCTGGCCTTTACGGTTCGCCCTATATCTGTTTGCCCCGCTTTTACGAAGAATATTATCGCACCTCATCGGTATCGGTTTTCGCCCGGAGCATATCAAAACACAGCCTACCCACTCAGACGGCACATTCAGCGAAGCTTAGCCATTCGGCTTTGAGTTTGTCCCGCAGGATAGCACATGGGGTATAAGCAACTGATCCCATTGTTCAGCAAATTTTACTGCGCGGGCAATGGGAGAATTTAGAATTGGATTAAATCAGGACGGAGCCACAGACTCCGTCCTGTGATGGTTTAATGTTGCGTTTCAAGTGTATTTTCCAGCTCAACTCAGATTATGTTCATCGTCGATATGCTTTGAATCGACCAAAAATAAAAGCATTAGAATAGAAAAGACGAATATAGAAATCATGGCCTTATCCTCCACTATGTGAACTACGATTGTTTGCCGAGCATTTATCCCCGACAATGAAAGATAAGCATTAATTACGCCAATTGAGGATTGGTTTATTTGTTTGGTGTCAGGCCAGAGCGGCCGGGCTTTCCCTGCCTTTCTCCAATAATTGGAAGCCAGGATTGTTCCGAAAAAGTGAACCAAGGTAGTGCTTTAGGCTGCCAGATTGCACTGATCGGTCGCATATTTACAAGATAATTCGATAGAAACTACGTGGTACATGAAGTACACTTGCTTGCGCCCTTTTAAAATTTGGAACAGTTAACTGATTGTATTGTCCGATAATTAACTTGTTCGATTCCAAGTATTGAGGGGGCAAGTTTTATTATCAAGCAATGCAATTCACTGACAGGAGAATACACATGAACCGAATTCAATTGGTATTTCGTAGTTTCAGAACAGTATTTGTTGTAATGCTGTTATTTGGCATGGCTTTTAATGCTTATGCTGTAGATAAAGACTGCTGGGTCGATTTTTTTGATGAGGCTGACTATGCCGGCAAGCATTTGTTGATTGAAGGAGCGACCCAGTTAGCCAATTTAAACAATGTAAACGGCGAGAATTGGGATAAACGCATTCACAGCATTAAAGTTGGGCCTAAAGCCAAACTAACGGTCTACCAGAATCCTCGCTTTGAATTATCATTAACAGAAATGGCCAAAAGGCCCGACTTAATGCGTTCATTGGGTCTCACGGTGCAGGATATTAAGGAAGATTCTGAGCTTATTTTCATTGCCAACTCCAAAGTCCATGACCTTGGAGATTTTAATTTTCATAAAAAAATTAGATCGTTAAAACTTGAGTGTATATAGTGTATATATAGAGCCGTTAATTAATTAAGATACATGGGCAATCCTGCTAATCAAGATCAGGCTCTTGGCTTATGTATCGATTATTTTGCTTAATTAACTAAGGCATCTATAATTAACTTTTGAATCCGGTAAAATATAATTGTTTAACAAATGATTTGCAATTAGCCAGTAAAGGCAATCCCATTTTAACGGGATCGCGTCGGCTGAATCTGCTGGCGTAAAATTATCGTAACATTCTTGTGACAATAATAGCATTGTCAAAACAGCCTAATTAAGAAATGGATATATGAGCATCAAGAAACAATACCTGAAAAACCGCCCACACTGCAAAGTGACGTTCCGAGTCAGTAAAGACGCTGCCAATGCAGCTAAAACCATCCATTTGGTAGGAGATTTCAACGAGTGGAATCCACAGGCAACGCCTATGAATGCCCTGAAAACGGGTGAATTTACGGCGATGGTAGAGCTGGATACCGGTACGCCGGAGTACCAGTTCCGCTACCTGTGTGATGGACACAACTGGATAAACGATGATGAGGCGGATGGTTATGCGACCAACGGTATGGATGGCGAAAATTTTATCGTACGCGTGTGATAAAAATAGGATGCAAGCATAAGTTTACAGCAGTGGCCTAAGGTTCTATGTCCACTGCTTTTCCCCATACGTTTTCATTTGACCCCAGCTATGGCTATTCATTGGAAGATTTACTTGCCATTGAAGCGCCATCGCCGCCCGCCGATTTTGCCGACTTTTGGCATGCGCATTATGCCCGCGCCATGCAGATTCACCCTCGTCCGCGCATTAAGCATATCGATATGGTGCATGACGGGTATGAGGTTTATGACTTGCGTTATTTTTCCACCGATAATTTCATTATTCGGGGCTGGGTGTGGATACCGAAAGACAAGCCAGTGAAGCGCGGCATTGTGGTTGGGCATGGCTACGGTGGCTGCGAAAAGCCTGATTTTCCTCTGCAACCAGAGGGAACAGCATTTTTATTCCCCAGTTTTCGTGGCTTGGCACGCAGCCAGCAACCCTCCGTCTCCTCTAATCCTGCCTCCCATGTATTACACGATATCGATAAACCGGATCGGTATATTTTGGGGGGGGTGCGTTGATGATTTATGGCTGGCAGTGTCTGCCATGCTGCTGTTGTTTCCAGCCACATGCGGGCATATCGGTTATGCAGGCATGAGTTTTGGCGGCGGCATTGGCGCCATGGCTTTACCGTGGGAACCGCGCATACAGCGTGCTCATTTGAATGTGCCCTCTTTTGGTAACCATCCTGTGCGCCTGCAATTGCCGACTGTCGGCAGTGGTGCGGCAGTACAGGGTTATCAACAGCAACACGGTAATGTGCTTGCAACATTACAGTATTATGATGCCGCCAGCGCAGCCCGTTTTATTCGGCAGCCTGTGCATGTGGCGGCAGCGTTGTTTGATCCGGCAGTAGCACCACCTGGGCAATTTGCCATCTACAACGCCCTCTCTGAACCGAAATACCTGTTCGTGCTGGAGGCCGGGCATTTCTCTTATCCGCACCAGGCTAAACAGGAACAGGCGCTGCTCAAGGAACTGGAAGTTTTTTTTTCACAACTGTAAGCAGGTTAGTTAATGCGTAGGGAATATCACCGATGGCACAGCCCCCGGATGGGGCGTATGATGGAATTGTTGATGTTTGGTCACGCCGGGGCAAAAGTGTTAGTCTTCCCTACCCGCGATGGTCGATTTTACGAATATGAAAGTTTGCGCATAGTGCAACGGCTGGCACACAAGATTGAAGCAGGGCATCTGCAATTGTTTTGTGTGGACAGTGTTGATCACGAATCGCTGTATTGTTTCTGGAAACAACCGAGCGAGCGAATACAACGCCATGCCCAGTTTGAAGAATATATCCTGCATGAAGTTCTGCCCTTTATGCAGGACAAGAATTCCCATTCGTGTACGATTGCTCATGGGTGCAGTCTTGGGGCGTTCCACGCCACCAACATTGCCTTCCGCCATCCGCATTTATTCCAAAAACTAAGTGCATTTTCCGGGCGGTATGACCTAACCATGCCGGTGGAAGATTTCACCGACTTGTTCAGTGGTTATTACGACGACAATATTTATTTTCATACTCCGACCCATTTTATGGCAAATTTGGAATGTAACTGGCATTTGCAGCATTTGCGGAATATGGATATTACTTTGGTTATTGGCACGGAAGATCCCTTTTTGGGGAATAACCACCATCTGAGCAGTATCTTGCACAGCAAGGGTGTTAACCACCAACTCCACGAATGGACTGGACGAGCCCATTGTGGTTATTTTTGGCGGAGAATGGCATCGCTCTACCTGTAAAAAACCTACAAATCCAGAAATTACGCATTGGCAAATGATTTGTATTTAAAATCGACGTGTTTTGTTGAGCAACTGCTGCTTATTGCAATGCATAGCCAACGGATTTTAAATTAGCGCGGTAGGATGTGCCGACGTTAGGAGGCGCATCATTCGCGAACTACGTTTTCCGAATATCTGAAAGTAACGAGAGTAGCTCCGCCCAATTCCAGACTTGGCCATTTTTATGTTTACCACAATATGTTTCCTTGACGATGCGGAAAATTTTGCGCCGTCGGTTAACATACTCAAGAGCAATACGTCTTTCTGCTAATTTACGGTTATACCGTTTTTGATCCGCGCTAAGTTTACCGCCTTTTCCTCTGGTTACATATCAAGCAGGGTATAGATAACCGTACCAATAAAGCGACGTTCCGCGCCCTTTCCCCCTGGAAGAGGGACAAATGAAGCCGTCATTTATAGTTATCACACGCTAAATCTGATTTATCCAACACAGCCTGGCAGAATCTTTAATCCTCCCAAATATTGCAAAAGAAACAAAATTGTAACAATTGGACGATATGATTTCTTATTCGAATATCCTGGGTTCTTAAAATTAATAAGCCAAGCATTCCTCATTACCGAAGCCTATGCAGAAAAAAATATTATTTATTTGCGGTTCCATAAATCAGACTACACAAATGCATCAAATTGCCAAGGCGTTACCCGAATATGAAACCTGGTTTACGCCTTATTATTCGGATGGTGTTGAAAAAGTGATTTACCATGCGCGGCTTGCCGAGATGACGGTGATGGGAAACAAGTTGATCCGGCGCTGCCTCACTTATTTGCAACAGCACAATTTGCCGATCGACAATGGCGGCAACAAATACGATTACGAATTAGTTGTCACTTGTTCCGATTTGGTCGTACAGAAAAATATTCGCCACAAAAAAATCATACTGGTTCAAGAAGGTATGACCGACCCGGAAAACCTGGCTTTCCATTTAGTTAAAACCTTACCTTTTCTGCCGCGGTGGATCGCCGGCACTTCAACAACGGGGTTAAGCCATACCTATCAAAAATTTTGCGTGGCCAGCGAAGGTTATCGGGATTTATTTATCCGTAAAGGCGTTCATCCGGAAAAAATCAGCGTAACCGGAATTCCTAACTTTGATCACTGTACGCAATATTACCGTAATGACTTCCCGCACAAAAACTTCGTTTTGGTCTGCACATCGGACAGCCGCGAAACCTTCAAATACGAAAACCGTAAAAAATTCATTGAAGATGCTTTAAAGGTTGCCAACGGCCGGCACCTTATTTTTAAGCTTCATCCGAACGAAAATTTTACGAAAGCAACCCGGGAAATCAACCGATGGGCTCCAGGGGCTTTGGTTTATCATACAGGCAGTGCAGAACAGATGATTGCAAATTGTGAAACCTTGATTACGCGTTTTTCGTCAACTGTTTATGTTGGGCTTGCCTTAGGCAAGGAAGTCTATTCCGATTATCCGCTAGACGTATTAAAAAAACTGACCCCCATTCAAAATGAAGGAAATTCGGCCAGCAATATTGCAAAAATCATCCGTAATGAAGTGGAAAACGGCGCTATCCCAATAGGCTATTCAAAATCCAGGTTACTGCCGACAGCAAATTTATCGCCGGTTTTGAAGCGCTATTCAAATCTTATTCCACGCCGGCTACGCCAGAATTCGTAAATGAAAGTACTGGTTGTTATGCAGGCCAGGACGGGGTCTTCCCGTTTTGCAAACAAGGTCATGATGCCGGTGGCAGGTCAGCCCTTATTGTTGCGACAGGCCGAGCGAATTTTAAAAGTAGCCATGCCTTTTAAATTGGTTGTTGCAACAACAATCGATGGCTGTGATGATCCCATTCGCAATCTATGCCAATCGACCGGGTTGGCCTGTTTCAGCGGGCATCCTACCGATTTGCTGGATAGGCATTATCAAGCCGCTTTATTAAGCAAGCCGGACGCTGTCGTAAAGATTCCATCCGATTGTCCCCTGATCGATCCCGGCGTTATCGATAAAGTGCTCAATTTTTATCTCGCCCATCACCAGGAATACGATTACGTCAGCAATTTACACCCTGCAACGTATCCGGACGGCAACGATGTTGAAGTCATGTCTTTCAGGGCGCTGGAAACGGCCTGGAAATTTGCCGATAAAAGTTTTGAACGGGAGCATACGACCCCGTATATCTGGGATCACCCGGCTCAATTTCGCATCGGCAATGTCGAGTGGGAAACCAGCCTGGATTATTCCATGTCGCATCGCTTCACCCTGGATTATCCAGAAGATTATGCGTTTATCAGAGCGGTTTACGAAGCGCTTTGGACACACGAAAATCCGGTTTTTTCCTTAGACCAGATTCTTGCCTTACTGGATCGTAAACCCGATTTATACCCGATCAATTCTAAATACAGCGGTGTTAATTGGTATCGGAATCATTTAGACGAATTGTCAACTGTTAGCAAAGATCAGACCAAAATAATCTGATATTTTTATGGTTTATGTTTATAAGAAATTAATAACGACCGTTTATAGAAGAGAACAAAAGCCCATGGCCAACACTGTTAAATTCAACGAAGCTTATCCGGTTATAGAAGAAAGTAACCAATACTACCAACGCGCTACAGGATTAATTCCAGCCTATACCCAGACCTTGGCGAAAGGCCCCGGGCAATATATAAACGGCATCGCGCCCAAATATTTACAAAAAGGCAAAGGCTCGCACGTTTGGGATGTCGATGGCAATGAATACATCGATTACCAAATGGGTATCGGCCCAATATCGTTGGGTTATGCCTACGAAGCTGTCGATAATGCGATACGCGAACAATTGAACGACGGCATCACGTTTTCTCAAATGCACCCGTTGGAAGTTGAAGTCGCCGAACTGGTCCGCGAGGTGGTTCCTAATGCGGAGATGGTGCGTTACAGTAAAACCGGCTGCGATGTAACGACGGCCGCAGTTCGTATCGCAAGAGCAGCAACCGGGAAGGACAAAGTCCTTTGTTGCGGTTATCACGGTTGGCACGATTGGTATATTAGCGTTACCGATAGGGACAAAGGCATTCCCAAATCCGTTAGTCAATTGATCTTTACTTTTAATTACAATGACATTGAGTCGGTAGAAAACTCCATCGATGATGACATTGCCTGCATCATCCTTGAACCTACTGTTTTTGAGGCGCCTAAAGATGGCTTTCTTCAAAAACTGCGTGGACTTTGCATCCGAAAAGGCATTGTGCTTATTTTTGACGAGATGTGGACCGGTTTTCGGCTGTCGGTCGGCGGGGCGCAGCAGTATTTTGGTGTCGATGCGGATTTGATTTGCTTTTCCAAAGCTGTTGCCAATGGCATGCCGATTTCGATTTTGTGCGGCAAAAAGGCACTGATGCAATTATGTGACAAAGATATTTTCTTCTTTACCACCTTCGGCGGCGAAACGCTTTCCTTGGCGGCAGCCAAAGCGACAATCAATGAATTGCGCCAACACAATGTTCCGGAATACTTGGCAAGCCAAGGCAAAAAACTAAAAGACGGCTACAACGCCATCGCAAAGTCCCTGGACATGCCTTACACCGCCTGTAACGGGATGGATGCGCGGACGATCATCACCTTTTCCCATGCCACTGAAAATGCGTTGCTGATGAAATCCCTGGTGCAGCAGGAAATGATCAAGCGCGGCATATTATGGGGTGGATTTCATAATCTCTGTTACTCCCATACCGATGCCGATATCGATTATACCTTGCAGGTTTACAGCGAAGCCTTAAGCCTGTTGAAAAAGGCTGTCGATGGAAACAATGTGGCGGGTTCTTTACAAGGCCTGCCGGTTGAACCTGTTTTTAGAAAAACCAGCAACTTTAACACCAAACCCAAACGCCCATGAATTTTGCATCCGTACCTGCGCTTTTCTCGTTAGAGGGGAAAGTAGCCGTTGTCACAGGCAGCCTGGGGCTCATCGGAAAAAACCATTGCCGGGCTTTAGCCGAAGCGGGTGCTAATGTTGTCGTAACTGACTTGAACCAGCAAGCTTGCAACGATTTTTCGAACGAATTAACGGCACAGTATTCGATAAAATCGCTGGGAATTGCTTGCGATATTACCAATAAGGAATCGGTTGTTGCCCTCAAGGACCGGATTATCGAACATTTTTTACACCTGGATGTTTTGGTGAATAATGCCGCTATCAACGATATGTTTGAAAATCCTATTGCTGCAGCAGAACAGTCCAAATTTGAAAATTATCCTTTGGAATTGTTCCAGCAATCACTGGATGTCAATATTACCGGCCTGTTTTTATGTTCACAGGTCTTGGGCAATGAAATGGCCAAACAAGGTTCTGGAAGCATAATTAATATTGCGTCCACGTATGGCCTGGTGGCTCCGGACCAATCGTTATATGCCCGTGCGGATGGCTCGCAAGGCTTCTATAAATCAGCGGCTTACCCTGTCACTAAAGGCGCTGTTATTTCTTTCACCCGATTCCTTGCCGCCTATTGGGGACATCGGGGCGTCAGGGTCAATACCTTATCGCCGGGCGGGGTGGAAAATCATCAGGATGCGTTTTTTGTCAACAATTATGCCAAGCGCACCCCTCTGGGTCGTATGGCGGAGCCGACCGATTATCAAGGCGCTATCGTTTTCCTTGCCAGTGATGCCTCAAGTTATATGACCGGTGCAAACCTTGTTGTTGATGGCGGGTGGACAGCATGGTAAGGCAAGGAAAGCAATTGGACACCCAAGAAATTACCAGCAGAGCCAAAAAAATCAAATTGTTACTGACGGACAATGACGGTGTCCTCACCGATACCGGCGTGTACTATTCGGATGCCGGCGAAATAATGAAACGGTTTTCCATCAGGGATGGCATGGGCGTTGAACGCCTGATGGAAATAGGCATAGAAACCGGGATCATTACCGGAGAACTCTCGGGCAGCATTAAAACCAGGGCTGACAAACTCAATATTTCACATTTGTATTTAGGCATCAAAAATAAAGCTAAAAAACTGGCTGAAATTATGGCCGACACCGGCTTGAAACAGGACGAAATAGCTTACATAGGGGATGATTACAATGATCTGGAGGTGATAAATACGATCAATCAATTTGGACTGACAGCGGCACCACAAGATGCAATGCCGAAGATAATCGATGCGGTTATCTACCATTGCAAAATGAATGGCGGGCATGGTGCATTTCGCGATTTTGCGGAATGGATTATTGCTCATCGATACTAACTTTTCACTCATTTTTAGATAAACCTCATGAATAAAGTAAAAAATGAAGTACAAATAGGTCATCGTTGGGTTGGCGATCAACATCCGGTCTACGTCATTGCCGAAATCGGCATTAACCATAACGGCGATATCGATATTGCCCGCCGCTTGATTGAAGGGGCGGCAAAAGCCGGTTGCGATGCGGTAAAGTTTCAAAAGAGAACACCGGATTTATGCGTACCGCAAGACCAAAGGGATATTAAGCGCGATACGCCCTGGGGAATCATGACATATATCGAATATCGGCATAAAGTCGAATTCAATAAGGCGCAGTACGCACAAATTGATGAGATATGTAAAGACAACAACATAGACTGGTTCGCTTCGTGCTGGGATGAAGAAGCGGTTGATTTTATGGAGCAATTTGATCCGCCTTGCTATAAGGTCGCTTCCGCCTCATTAACCGATGGTGGATTGTTAAAAAAGAAACGCTCGACAAACCGGCCAATGATTGTTTCAACCGGCATGTCTTCGATGGAGGAAATCAAGGCGGCCATGGAATTGATAGGGTGTGAGGATTTATTGATTGCCCATTCTACTTCTACCTATCCTTGTAAAATTGAGGAATTGAACCTGCGGATGATTCGTACGTTAAAAGCGTTGTACCCGAATGTACCCATCGGTTATTCCGGCCACGAAACCGGCCTGGCGCCCTCTTGGGCGGCTGTGGCGATGGGCGCGTGTTTTATTGAACGCCACATTACGCTCGACCGCGCCATGTGGGGGGACAGACCAGGCTGCCTCAGTGGAAATCAGTGGCTTTGAACGATTGGTGTCCAATATTCGTGATATTGAAAAGGCACTGGGCGACGGCATAAAAAAAGTTTACGACAGCGAGTTAGGCCCAAGACAGAAACTTCGCCGGGTCAATACTTTATTGCCTGACGATGACAATGATGCGAAGTTACGTTGCATCGCCTAAACATTAGGTGATTTCCACGAAAGAATATCCCCAATGAAACCTTATTTGTCCACGGAAGGCACGAAAAACACGAAAAAATATACGTAGAAATATTATGTTATT
>SBAV01000038.1 GCA_005239965.1 Methylobacter tundripaludum | reverse complement strand
GCGCAGCAAACCGTCGAAAATAATCTGGCTCAAGGCCTGGATGTCATACTGGAAATCGACTGGCAAGGCGCCCAGCAGATCAAAACCGTGTTTCCCGGCAGTGTTTCGATTTTTATTTTGCCGCCATCAACTGAAGTTTTGCGCCAGCGCCTTAACAATCGCGCACAGGATGACGAGCAAACCATTGCGCGCCGTATGCAAGATGCCGTCACTGAAATGAGTCATTATGATGAGTTTGATTATCTGATCGTTAACGATGTGTTTGAACGGGCGTTGCTGGAATTAAAAAGTATCCTCATTGCTCACCGATTAACCCTGCAAAAACAGCACTGTCGATTGAACAGTCTGCTGACTTTGTTACTGGCGGGGCGTTAGGCCTGACTTAGCTCCCTGCCAGTAACGTAATGGCAGAGAGCCCAAAATAGGCTTCTGCTGCTTGCTCAATTTTTTATTTTCCTTCCCGAAAACCTTAATCACGCCCAAATTGGCTCAATATTTAATTAAACTATGTTTTTTAACGTACTAAAATTACGTCATTTCACTTGTTTTTTATAAGTTCATTATAAATAAGCATTATTTGATGCATAAAAAAGAAAAAAGTGTGGTATATCGCCTGTTTTTTCATCTGTAAAGCAAATGTGATGAGATTTTTTTGTTATTTTTAGGTTGTTTTTGCAGGCATCAGCAAAATGGATTATTAAAAATGATAGGATTATTTTTATTGGCATTCAATGAGTTGTGTTTTTTTTAGGGTTGAAAAATGGGATTAGGCGGCCATGTTAAATATGGCATGGTTAGTGCTCTTAATTATCTAGTGATTTAAGGTCACTTGCATAAAAAGGAATTTTAAAAATCCTAATAATAAAAGCGTCCAAAGGAGGACTTATGACTCATTCAACATTTAAGAAAATGGCAATTTATTCAATAGTCGGTTTGTTTGCAGGCCAAGCATACGCACATACCGGTGTGAGAGATCAGGTTGAAGAAGGCAAGCCCAGTTATAATGGCTTTACTATTACTCACGGTTGTGCTGATTCTGCCGAAGATGGGTCGTATGTAGAAGCCTTTCCGGTAATTGGGCAATCGGCGGTGTTTCCTTATGGCGACAACGTAGTATGGAGAAAAAATGACGTTAAAACAACCGGCGGTGATGGCGGTGGTGTCATTGCAGCGGGCACAACACTTAAATTAGGCGTTACCGGCTATTCGGATTTTGGCTCGGCTTTTGCTGTCATTCATGAAATTGTTGATGCGCTGGGGAATGTGCATGGCTTTCACTGGAAAAATGGTGGTATGGAACCTAAATTAAACACAATTACCCCGTTTAAAATAACGGCGCCGCTGATTGCCGATAATTGCGTAAAGAGCCTAAAAGTACGTATTGGAGTCATCAATTGGTGCGATATGAGAAAGAATGCCGCTAATGACGCTACAGACCAGTATTATTTACCTAGAGATGCCTATGGTCGCGCAATACCCAAAATCGTTAACGCTGAAGGCATACAACAGAATGTGACTGGTGCGGAATATTACACCGCATTGCCTGGAGGCAATGGTGATAACAATCGCGCAGACTGGTGGTTTGGCGATCTTGAAGGAGGTAGTGCGTTGTATAACGATCCAGACTTGTTGCAACATGCGACCCCCGCTAAGCCTGCTACGGCCACTACCCCTGCTGCTCCTGCCAGCCCAGCTTATTGGACAACGATGACTATCAACAACAGTGCCGCTGATGTTGCGAAATGCGCAGGTACGCCCGTCGATATTACCGTTGAACCTACCGGTGCAGATTTTGACACCTACCTGTCAGGCGCCAACACCCAGCCCTTTACTAAAGGCACTTCAAATTTCTAATGGCTAAACCGAGCTTTGATATAGCCCTGTAGGGGGCGGTGTCTTTTTGGCGCTATAAGCTTAGCGTCCTTGCTGTTCCAGGAAGCCTGATGTGCTTCCTGGATTTTTTGTACAGTCGTTGGACAGTACAGAAGTGTGCAATGCCCACTGATATTGTTGCCAGAAAGGCGCTATTGTCGACATTTTATTATGAGCCTAAGAACAGTGAAAAATTCTTTTAAAAAAACGGTATTGTTCGTATTGTCGATGTCTATGGTCGGATTTGCTTCGGCGCACAGCCAAAACGGCAGTTTGGGTAAAAAAACGACAAGTGCAGCGGCGACCGATGTTTATATGGTCAACTGTTATGATGACGGCGAGGGTGCCGGCGTCCCGGATAAGATTTTTGTGCGTGTTAAGGATGTTGCGCCAAAGTTGGCTCCCGCTATCGGTGTGCAAGTTATTAAAGGCGGTATAGCTACTGCGTTGAGTATAGATGCCGTGGATGGGGATGCTAATTACAGCCCTGTAGTTACCTTGAAGCGCGGCGCGGGTGATTATACTGTGACAGTCAATAAATTATTATCGAATGTCAAGGATATCGATTCTTATGCTTTGGAATTTCACTGTGAAACGGCTAAGGGTGATCATGCAGGGACTGATATTTCGATGTCTCAAAACCAATAGCTGATTGATTTTATAGATTGATTTTTCGGGAGAGGTTTTGTCAACACTCTCCCAATCGAATGTGGCCTACAAACGATTAAACACCGTTTCCGCGCTAGCCAGTGTTTGTTCCAAATCGGCATCGCTGTGCGCCATAGACACAAAGCCCGCTTCAAAAGCAGACGGTGCCAAATAAATCCCGTCTTTCAGCATGGCATGAAAAAACTGTTTAAATCGCGCCTGATCCGATTGCATCACTTGGGCAAAGCTGGACACCTTTTCTTCTGCACTGAAAAACAAGCCAAACATGCCGCCTACCTGCGTGGTGGTGAAAGCAATGCCTGCTTGTTGGGCGCGGGCTTTTAATCCTTCAGTCAGTTTTTCGGTTTTTGCGGCCAGTGTGGGGTAAAAATTGGGTTGCATCAGCAGATCCAGCGTTTTTAAACCGGCAGCCATGGCAACGGGATTACCGGACAATGTGCCCGCCTGATAGACTGGTCCCAGCGGCGCCAGGTATTCCATAATCTCACGTCGTCCACCAAACGCGCCCACCGGCATACCGCCGCCAATAATTTTCCCCAGTGTTGTTAAGTTCGGTGTGATGTTATAGAGGCCTTGTGCGCCGGTCAGCGCCACCCTAAAGCCAGTCATCACTTCATCAAAAATCAGTACGCTGTTGTATTGGTCGCAGACTTGGCGTAAAGTCTCTAGAAAACCCGGTACCGGCGGAATGCAGTTCATATTGCCAGCGACCGGTTCAACAATAATGCCGGCAATCTGTTCGCCTATCTTGTCAAACAGCGATTTAACTGCGGCGCTGTCGTTGTAGGGCAGGGTGAGGGTGTTTTCGGCAACGGCTGCCGTAACGCCTGGGGAACTGGGTACGCCAAAGGTTAGCGCGCCAGAACCCGCTTTGACCAATAATGAATCAGAATGGCCATGGTAACAGCCTTCAAATTTAACGATTTTATCGCGGCCGGTGTAACCTCTGGCTAAGCGTATGGCGCTCATGGTGGCTTCTGTGCCGGAACTGACCATTCTAACCAGATCAATGGCTGGCAAGAGTTCGCAAATGCGTTTGGCCATTAAGGTTTCAATTTCGGTGGGCGCGCCAAAGCTAAGGCCTTTGTCGGCCGCATATTTGACGGCGGCAATAACTTCAGGGTGAGCGTGGCCCAAAATCATAGGCCCCCAGGAGCCTACATAGTCAATATAACGTTTACCGGCGCTATCGTAGATATAAGCGCCAAGGGCATGGTCGATAAAAACCGGCGTGCCGCCGACGCCACTGAATGACCTGACTGGAGAATTTACGCCGCCCGGAATCACTTGTTTGGCATCGGAGAATAATGTATTTGCGTTAGACATAATCACTCATAAAGGTTGTAACAATGCGCTAACTTTACCATGAATGAAGCCGCTGGATGCGGTAGAATGGCTCGTCTGGCTTTAACAGGCAAATTTTTTCATTAAAAAAATAATTTATGAAATCCAGAGAGCGGCGTAAAGGGTTGGTCGTGGTTAATACGGGCGAAGGTAAAGGTAAATCATCCAGTGCCATAGGTATGGTTTTTCGTGCGGCCGGTTGGGGCATGAAGGTGTGTGTGATCCAGTTCATCAAGGGGCAGTGGCAAACTGGCGAACAAAAAGCCGCCCAGCGGTTTGACAATATCGAATGGCATGCCTTGGGTGATGGCTTTACCTGGGATACCAAAAATCCTGGGCAGGACATCAAGACCAGCCGGGGAATATGGGAATTCAGCAAACAAAAAATTCTTTCGGAAGCGTTTGATGTGGTGTTGCTCGATGAAATAAACTATTGCTGCGGTTACAACTGGATTTCGGGTCAGGAAATCGCTGATTTTGTTGTCAATCACAAACCGTCATGGCAGCATCTGATTATGACCGGTCGCAATGCTGCGCCGGAAGTGATTGCCATCGCCAATACGGTGACCGAAATGACCAAAGTAAAACATGCTTACGAACAAGGCATTAAGGCAGAG
The DNA here is from genome assembly GCA_005239965.1 of Methylobacter tundripaludum. Taxonomy (GTDB): domain Bacteria; phylum Pseudomonadota; class Gammaproteobacteria; order Methylococcales; family Methylomonadaceae; genus Crenothrix. Next base: position 6,072 of record SBAV01000038.1, on the reverse strand, counting down.
CAGGGGATTGAATTTTAAAATGCGGCCTGATATGGCTGCGGAAGTTCGTACGGATTTCCCTCAGAAGAGGGTTGATGATAACAACGAGAGGGTATTGATATGTCTGAAGAAAAAATGTCTGAAACAAATAAATTAGTTTATGCGGTTATTGGGGTTTTTGTAATAGGTTTTATTTTGGTGGCTGTTAGCAAGCAGGAACCATCGAAAGAGCAAAAAGAAGGTTCTGCAATGGTGAAAAATTATGTGGCGTTGCAAACTATGGCCAACCAAAAATGCCCTTCAGCTATTAAGGAAGCGACGGGGGAACAGGTATTTTTTCCTTCAGAAACAGATAGCGATAGAGATAGTTATATTACCATGAAATGGGTGGGTGAAAATGTTAAAACCGGTGGCTTTAAAACTGCAAGCTGCACGATACGTACTCTGGTGGGCGGTATTTCTGAGTTAAAGATTGATGATAAAGTGCTTATCAGCAAAAAGGATAATCTTTAAAGTTTCGGTGGGTTAATCGCGCATTATGCTGGTTTCGTTAGATTCCAGCGCGATGTAACCCACCTTGAGATTTTTTAATTCATCAGCGGCAGAATTTGGTCAAGTATTTTGCCGTTCGTCGCTAGAATGTGGCTTGGAAAAATACCTGGATTCCCTTCGAAGTCAGTAAGGCTCGCTCCGGCTTCTTGGGCGATGAGGGCGCCAGCGGCAATGTCGTATAGATTGAGCGATTGTTCCCAAAAAGCATCGACTTGACCGTCAGCAACCAGGCACAAGTCCAGCGCTGCTGAACCAAAGCGGCGTTGTCCGGTGGTTTTTTCTGCGATTCTGCAAAAGCGTTGCAGATTATTTTCTTTTAGATAAGCACGTACGCAGGCAAATCCGGTGGCGACCATTGCATTGGCAAGGCTGTCTTCGGTCGATACGGTGATGGGCTGGCCGTTTTTCCAGGCGCCTTTGCCTTTTTCGGCGCAATAATAATCATCGAGAGCAGGGGCGTAGACTGCGCCTATTATTAATTCCTGATTGATTTCCAAGGCCACGCTGATGGCCCAAAAATACTGGCCTTTGGTAAATGAATGCGTGCCGTCAATGGGATCAACTATCCAACGGTTAAATTGATCTGCCGACTGACCGCTTTCTTCGCCCCAAAAACCGAATTGCGGGTAGTGTGCGCTGAGTTGGTCTTTTAAAAACTGTTCGACAGCAATATCGGCTTCAGTGACAAAATCACGCGGGCTTTTTTGGGTGACTTGTAGGTTCTTTAAATTTTTAAATTGCGCCAAAGCAATGGCTCCGGCCTCGCGAACAATCTTTTCAAGAACAACGAGTGATACAGGCATGATAAGAGGATTGTTAAGAGTGGGTGTACAGAGGGTTATGGTCACAGCCTTGCATGGCAACCATGCTGTGGCTCATAAAAAACGAAACCCAGCAAAAACTGGGTTTCGAATGTGAGGTCTAAATTAACACCTTCCTGATCTCAGATTAGGTGTGTAATTTAGGCATATTTAATTGCCGTTGCCTATCCAAACCAGCTCAACGCGGCGGTTTTGCATTCTGCCTTCCTCGGTGCTGTTATCAGCAACAGGTTGGTCTTCGCCGTAGCCTCTTGCTGTCAGCTTGTTGGTGACACCTTTCATGCTCAGGTAATCGGCAACAGATTGCGAGCGACGTTGTGACAGGCGTAAGTTATATCTGCTGGTACCTTCGCTGCTGGTATGGCCTTGTACTTCAATGTCGTTTTTCTGAGGGAAATTAATCAGGCTTTCGGCGACACCATCCAGAATGCTCATGGCTTCAGGTGTTAATTCGGCTGAATCGTATTTGAAGTTTACACCTTTAATTTCCAGTCTGATTGGACAGCCTTTGTCGTCAATTTGGCTACCATTATAGGTGCCAGGGCATTTATCCAGGCAGTCGTTGACACCATCGGAATCCGAATCAAGTGTAGAGCAGTCTGGTTCAGGAGCTGGTGGTTCCACAACAGGGGCACCAGGTTTCGGCCCTAAAGGCACAACAAAACCAACGTTAACGACCAAATCATGGAACTCATCAGTGCCAGGAATCAATTGGGCATTAAGGTTGTTGTTATAGCGATAGCGTGCGTCGCTGCGAATCAGGAAGTTGTCATGCAATTCGTAGGTAAAACCTAAGCCGGCTTCACCAATAACGCCAACACCGCTATTCCCTCCTACGTAGCTGTTCATTGCGCCTGCGGCCAATACGGCATAGGGAGAAAACTTATCGCGTAAGAAATAGTATTGCAAATCAGCGGTGCCGCCTGCAAGATCCCATTGGCCGGTGCGGCCTGGACGGTCATCGTCAAAGCCGTTGTAAAAGCCTCTTAATTCAACGTTAAAGTGTTCGTTGATGATTTTACCAATACCCATGCCGGCACCATAGCCAGCTTCATCGGCATTTCTATCGCCGCCAGGTTTTACGTAGGAGCCAAAAGGCGCTATATACCAGCGATTATCGGTAAATTCTTCGGCATGCACCATTGGCAACATGCCAATGCTCGTCAATGACGCAATTGCAAGTATGTGTTTTTTGATCATAAGATTTTCCTAAGGTAGTGTAAAAAAACGGCAACTCAAAAAAAATACACGAGGCGCAATTTAAAGCCTCTTTGTTCAATTGGTTCCATACCACATTAAAAACACGGCGGCAAAAGCAGGGTGTTTTATTATTGTTATTTTTTAAACCTATTTAGTGATGATGTATTGCTGCAATTCTAAAGTCACCCCGTCCCCAAAATTATTTCTGGATTCTTATGTATGGCGATTTTTTTTCGCAACATAGCAACTTCCACAAATTCTTTAGGTCATAGCCAAGTTAAGGATAGGGGATATAGGGCATGGTGTCAAGAACCAATGCCGATACTAATATTGAAAGGATACATGAAGTTATCTGTTATTCTGCAGCATTTGCATTAAATATAACGCACTGTAGGTTTACCTTCAGCGGCAATTAATTCGCCAATTGAAAATGCTGTTTCACCTTGTGTACGTAGGGTTTCCAGAGTTGCTTTTTCATCTTCGGCAGCCATGCAAACAATCATGCCGATACCACAGTTAAAGGTGGTCAGCATATCGGCCAAAGCCACATTGCCTTGCTGTTGTAGCCACTTGAAGATGGCAGGAAATTCCCAAGATGTAAGTTCAATTTGCGCATCGATTCCGGTGGGCAAAACTCTGGGCAGATTTTCAGTCAATCCGCCGCCGGTGATATGGGCCAAGGCATGTACAGGTACAGTCTTTAATAGTGTTAACAGCGATTTGACGTAAATTCGCGTAGGCTGTAATAATGCTTCGGCTAAGGTTTTTTCTGACGCAGCATCAAAACTGTCTTGCAGCGGTGTGCCGCTGTGCGCGATAATTTTGCGCACCAACGAGTAGCCATTCGAATGCGGCCCGGAAGAGGCAATGCCGATTAATTTATCACCCACCCGTACTTTACTGCCATCCAAAACCTGGCTTTTTTCGACAATACCAACGCAAAAACCTGCCAGATCATACTCGCCATCGGCATACATGCCGGGCATTTCCGCTGTTTCACCGCCTACCAGCGCAGCGCCGGCAAGGCTACAGCCCTCTCCGATACCTTCGATAACGGCAGCGGCGGTATCTACGTCCAACTTTCCGGTTGCGAAATAATCCAGAAAGAATAATGGCTCGGCGCCTTGTACAATAATGTCATTAACACACATGGCGACCAGATCGATGCCGATGGTATTATGTACGGCCAGTTCTTGTGCCAGTTTGAGTTTGGTGCCTACGCCATCGGTGCCCGATACCAGTACCGGGTTTTTATAGCGATGCAGTGGGAGTTCAAACATTGAGCCAAAACCGCCTAGCCCTGCCATAACGCCGTCAATACGTGTCTTGGCGGCAATAGGTTTAATTCGCTCAACCAGGGCGCTTCCTGCAGCAATGTCAACGCCAGCGCTTTTATAGGTTAGGCCTTCTCGATTTTGTTCGCTCAAAGTGATGATCTCTTGATAAAATTCAAACAGCTGATATTGTACAAGACATCATCAGTGGAAAAAGAAAATAATTAAAAAATAACGGTGTGTCATCAGGGTATAGGCATCACATAGTGAGGTCGGTGCGTCGTTTTTGCCCCTTCTGGTGGAGGGAGCGAATCCCGGTTTGATAACCCAACAGCATGTTAAATCAGAGGAGTGGCTATGAAAATAATAACAAGGTGTAAATTAGCAGCCTTTATTGCTGCAATTGTCTTCAATGTGTCGGTAAGTGCCTATAGCGATGACAAACAGGAAGAATATTGCAAAAAACCCAAGTTTACGGATTTAAATTTTACGCCTTATAAGGAGCCTGAAAAAGCGGAAGTGCCGGCAGGGGCTCAATTGTCATTTCGGATGTCAGTTGATGCCGATCCAAAGACTTTGGTTGTCAGCGCAAAAAAAGAGGAATTAGCTACCAAGATTGAAAGCAAAAGCAGTTTTCACCAAGTTACCTTTACGCTGCCTGCTAGCTTAACGGGCAGTATCGTGAGAATTAATGCGCACGTTAAAGCAATTTTAAAATGCGATGAAACGGGGGGGTGGTTGGTTAAGGTTGCCGATAAATAAGAAGCGTATCAGCACGTTGCTGACCAAACCGTGGGGCAGGGATTTTTGCCCCTGCCGCTGTTTTTTCTGATTAACGGTTTTATTGCTGTAGCGCCATATTATTGGGGTTGGCGGCAATGGAGTTCTCCGTGAGTTTGGCGGTATCGCCCACACTAATAATACGGTAGGCTTCTTCCTGCATGGCAATAACTTCTGGTAAAGCAAGGTGATTGGCTACGCTGTCCCTGTTTCTGGCCGCATCTTGAACACCCTGTGCGGCGGCCAGATTGAACCACAAATACGCGCGGGCACGATCAATCTCGACTCCTGTACCACGTCGATACATTTTACCCAAGCTGTATTGCGCTTCTGGGTGGCCTTTGCGGGCAGCTTTTTCAATCCAGAAAAAACCGGCTTTATAGTCCTGGATGACGCCTCGCCCCCCTAAAAGAGACAGGCCATAATAATACTGGGCTTCAGTATTATTTTTTCTGGCCGCTTGTTCTAGCCATTTTGCCGCTTCTTTGTAGTTTTTATTGATACCGCTGCCGATGAAGCTCATGACCACTTGTAATGCGGCATCGGCATCACCTTCCTGGGCGCGTCTTTTTGTTTTGTGATCTTCTGTAAGATCGGCCAATTGTTCTACAGGCGCTTGCTGGAACAGCGTATTGGCGTAAAAACCCAGAATGGTTACCAGTAAAACAATGGCCGCAAGAAAAACGTTCAGGCGGAAAGACGAATGCAGTTTCCAAAACCGGGACATACAGGCCCTGCATCGGTAAGGTGTGTAGAAAAGTATGTGAAATAAGTTATCCGAAGCACGCAGGGATGAACTCCATGATTTTCCGTGTCCACAACGAGGACAGGTACGGGAAATAACGGGGGCAGATCTGTCCTCTGAATAGGGTTCGCTGCTCTGACTGAGTTGTTTCATGGGATTCTCCAAGTCATTATGTGGCCAACTGCCTTACTGGCTCAATTATCATGACTCTGTGGCTCGCGCTTCTCAAATGACATGAACACACTGGTTGGCTATGACAGCATTTTAATATTCTACCGCAAAAGCGCAAGTCATTTTTCATGTTAGTCTGAAAATATTTTACATGAGTTTATTTATGGCATTATTTATCAAATAGATATGATATATATTGATTATTTTAAATAAAAAAAATTGTAAAAATAACAGACACTATGTGGTTTTTGAATAAAAACATAACAAGTACGGGGTGATGTTGTCAGAGTTTTATAGGTTTTGTTCAAATAATGTCCATTTCAGTAAGTTTCGGTTACTAAATTTTGCTACAACTCAACAAATAGTGTTATAACTCATACGCTCAAGTGTTCTTGGGTGTTTCTTTGGGATTTTCGGCTCATGAAAAGCCTCGATTTTCTCGGTAAGGTATTAAGGTGATTTCCACGAAAGAATATCCCCAATGAAACCTTATTTGTCCACGGAAGGCACGAAAAACACGAAAAAATATACGTAGAAATATTATGTTATT
>SBAV01000521.1 GCA_005239965.1 Methylobacter tundripaludum | reverse complement strand
ACACAGGAGGAGGCAAGCATCGATTGATTATGCGTTTAAAAATCAATTGGTTTTTTCAACATGATAGGGCGATGTTGATTTAACAAAGTAGAATTAAGAATAGACGTTGTTTGAATCGGTTGCCAATTTAAGGCGGGACAAATTTTATCCCGTTTTAAATTGAAGCCGAAAAGGCACAGGCCATTTGTAGTTATTTTATTCCAAATCTTTAAAGTTATGGCGGACCGTTCCAATTTCAGCCCGATAGGTTTTGGCATCGCCATAATTCATAAATTTTTGATAACGGCTGTGTAACGTTTTGATACGCCTGGCATGTTTAATGGGGCACCAAAATTGTTCAGTGCGTCCGGCTATTTCCTGCACATAAGCAATCAGGCCATTAACGTAGCTGCAGTAGGCACAATTAATTTTTTCTACTATATTCAAATAATTGAGGTATTGCCTATCAAAGACAATATAGTCTTGCCGTTTTACTTTGGGGATACCGTAAAGGGGAAAGCAAACCCATTGACATACGCTAACTGTTATATCCAAAAATACCACCGGGATAATACAAGCCCAAATGAATGGAGTGCTGAGGATATGTTTTATTGGCGCATCCTTTATGTAATTAAATAATCGTTTAGTATATTCCTTGTGTTTAATAATGGTATTTTCTTCAAAATGCACCTTTCGCTTGCGGATTTCAAAAGAAAATTCTTCCTCCTGTTTTTGCAATTCATCAACTAGCTCATTTTCAAGAATTTTTATTTTATCCAGTAGGATTTCAAGTTGGGTAGCCATAGTTATTCCTTACAATGAAAAGTATGTGCAGCATTGAATAAAAAACAGGAACGGTTCCAAAACCTGCCTTGGCATTTAACCATATTCCAATCAACAAAATGAATTTACTTTGTTGCCTTGATGAAGCATCATAGAATAATTGTTCGCTTAAATTTCAGGTGTAAAATAATAAAAGAAATTACTTTACACTTGCAGTTTTAAATATACGCAATACACGATGGATAGTTTTTTTAGTTAACTGGTTAATTTTGTGAAAAGTCCGCGCCAACCCCAAAATAAGCATCATTGGAAGTCTCACTGATGGCATCCTCGGAAACTTCAGAAAATACCGTTCCCGCTTTCAACATTGTTGGTATTGGAGCCTCGGCCGGAGGCTTAGAGGCTTTCGAGCAGTTCTTCCACCATATGCCACCTGATAGCGGCATGGCCTTTGTGCTGGTGCCGCATCTTGATCCCAGCCACGCCAGCATTCTCACCGAAATTTTACAGCGCACCACCCGTATGCCTGTCATTGAGGCGCAGGATCAAATCCCGGTTGAACCCAACTGCGTGTACGTCATCCCACCTAACCGCGACATGGCGATTTTTCACGGCATCTTGCAACTCACCCTTCCGGAGCAGCCACGCGGGCAGCGTATGCCGATAGATGCTTTTCTGCGCTCCCTTGCAGAAGACCAGCAAGAAAACACCATCGGCATCATCCTGTCCGGCACCGGTACGGACGGTACTTTGGGGCTACGCGCCATTTTGGGCGCAGGCGGCCTTACGCTGGTGCAGGAACCGGCCTCGGCCAAATATGACGGTATGCCGTCCAGCGCCATACAGTCAGGTTATGCCACCCACGTTTTGCCCGCCGAAAAAATGCCGGAAGCCTTGCTGGCAGGGAGGCGCACTTTTACTGCTCACATTAAGATACCCGCTGAACCCAAGGTGGAAAATGAGATGAACAGCATCCTGATGCAGTTACGGATGCTTACCGGCCACGACTTCTCGCTGTACAAAAAAAGCACCATTACTCGCCGCATCGAGCGTCGCATGTCACAGCACAATATTGAAGATGCCAAGGTCTATGCCCGTTACCTTAAGGAGAATCCGGCTGAAGTACATACATTGTTCAGGGAGCTGCTGATCAATGTCACCAGTTTTTTCCGCGATACCGAGGCTTTTGTTACCCTGCAAAAAGATATCCTGCCGCAACTGTGCAAGGACAAGCCGGACAACTACGCATTCCGGGTCTGGGTAGCAGGCTGTGCCACGGGCGAAGAAGCGTACTCCATCGCCATACTGCTGCGTGAACTGATGGATGAGAACCGTCAGGAATTCAAGGTGCAAATATACAGCACCGATCTGGACGATGACGCCATTGCCATTGCCCGCGCTGGCGTTTATCCGCTCAATATTGCCCAGGATGTCACGCCGGAGCGGCTGCAGCGCTTCTTTGTCAAGGAAGAGGCCGGGTATCGCATAAAAAAGGACATCCGCGAGATGGTGGTGTTTGCCGTCCAGAACGTGATTAAGGATCCACCGTTCACCAAGCTCGACCTGCTAAGCTGCCGCAACCTGATGATTTACCTGCAGCCGGAACTGCAAGATCGGCTGATCCGGGCTTTTCACTATGCGCTCAAGCCGGGCGGGGTGCTGTTCCTGTCGCCATCGGAGAGCATCGGCAACCATATCGACCTGTTCGCATCGCTCAACCGTAAGTGGAAGTTTTACCGGGCTACACATGCCATCTCCTCGTCCCGTACAGTAGTGGCACAGGATTTGTCCTGGACCATTGAAAGTGATGGCAAAGCCGCCGGGGGCATCATGACCAAACCTAAAGAAATCAACCTCACCGAATTGACCCGCAAGGTGCTGGTGCAATATTTTGCGCCCGCCTCGGTGGTCACCGACCTCAAGGGCACCATTCTCTACGTACACGGCGACACCGGGAAATACCTGCGCCCGGCACCCGGACAAGCCAGCCTCAACATCATTGAAATGGCGCGGGAAGGACTGGAGCTGGAGCTGCGTGCCGCCATCCATGTTGCAGCCAATGAGGAAGCGCTGGCCCTGAACCGGGAAACGCAGGTCAAGACCAATGGCGGTTTCACTACCGTCAGCCTTAGCGTTCGGCTGCTGCCTGATCTGACTGGCGACCAAAAATTGCTGTTGGTTAGTTTTCAGGACATCGGCGGCTTTCCCGCTGCCAAACCAAAACGAAAACGTGCTGCCACGCCGGCCGAGCTGAGCCGCATTGAGGAGCTGGAGCGCGACCTGGCCTACCTGAAAGAAAACAACCAGGCCATCATAGAGGAGCAACAGGCCTCCAACGAAGAGCTCAAATCCACCAATGAAGAAATGCAATCCACCAACGAAGAGTTGCAGTCGACCAATGAGGAGCTGGAAACTTCCAAGGAAGAACTGCAATCGGTCAATGAAGAGCTGATCACCGTCAATTCAGAGCTACAGGGCAAGATCGAACAACTGGCCGACATGCAGAACGACATGAAGAACCTGATGGACAATATCAACATTGGCATCATATTCCTCGACCGGCACCTGATGATACGCAGCTTTACCCGCGACGCCGTGCGCGTCTACCGCCTGGTCGCTTCCGATGTGGGAAGGCCCCTAAACGACATCCGGTCTGTGGCGGCCGAGGGGGATCTGTT
>SBAV01000463.1 GCA_005239965.1 Methylobacter tundripaludum | reverse complement strand
CCCAAAGTTCTTCTGCTAACAAGATGCGTTCGGCATTGCTAAGTTCCTGAATTTGCATGTTCATAATTTGCATCCACGTGGCTGTTTTAAAGCGTAAGTCTACTTGTTTTTGTTTGTTATGTTAAGCCATAGCCTCTTCCAATACTAAATGAGTCTGACAGACGATTAAGCCTCGTTCATGGTAAGAGAATGAAACTAATCATGAACATAAACAACCTAATTTTTGAGTGAAAATAAAGTGCGCCCATTTCATTCCGGTTTGTATTGAAACACTTCAAACACAATTTCTGAACCTATCTGCATTCTTCTATTACCCCGCCCTTCCCTCCATTATTTTCGTGCCTACCGTGTTTTTCGTGGATCACACCATCCCATTGGAAATACATAACATCAGTTAATTATTGACAATAACGCATTGAGCTGATATTTTTTAACATTAGCACTCCGCCTATAAGAGTGCTAAATACGAGTAAATCAAGGGGTTAATGTGAGCAGTGCGCAAGTTTTGAATGAGAGATCGTTACAACTGTTAAAAATGTTGATTGAACGCTATATCAGCGATGGCCAGCCGATAGGTTCAAGAACGTTGTCAAAAGATTCCGATTTAAAATTAAGCCCTGCCACCATTCGTAATGTCATGGCCGACCTGGAAGAAATGGGCTTATTGCATTCACCACACACCTCGGCAGGTCGAGTCCCTACCGCAAGCGGCTATCGTTTGTTTGTGGACTCTTTGCTGACCGTCAAGCCCCTGGAATCAACCGAGTTATCGCGCGTGCATCAAGAATTAAGCGCACGAGACGGCAATAAGGAGATTATTGGCCGTGCCTCCCGATTGCTGTCTGACTTAACGCACATGGCCGGCGTAGTGACCCTGCCCAAAAGAGAAGCCGTTTGTTTGCGGCATATCGAATTTTTGCCCTTATCCAATGCGCGTGTCCTGGTTATTTTTGTGACCAATGAACAGGAAGTCCACAACAAGATTATTCAGACCACACGTGTATTTAGCGCCTCCGAATTACAACAGGCCAGCTCTTACCTGAATGCCATTTACTGTGGCCGGAGCCTTTCGGCAGTCCGCGAAGCTGTCTTTAAAGAATTGCAGGACGACCAGCAACGCATCAGCCAGAGCATGCTGGATGCCGTCAAAATAGCGCAACTGGCATTTGAAGGTGAAAACCCAAAAGAAGATTACGTACTGACCGGCGAGACCAATCTCATGGAATTTTCTGAGTTGGCTGGCCGGGATCATTTAAAAAAACTGTTTAATGCCTTCAATCAAAAACAGGATGTCATCTATTTGCTCGATCAATGCATGAAAACCAGTGGTGTACAGATTTTTATTGGTGAAGAATCCGGCTATCAGGTGTTCGATCAATGCAGTCTGGTAACGTCATCGTATTCTATCAGCGATGAAGTCGTTGGTGTCCTGGGCGTGATTGGCCCAACGCGCATGGCTTATGAAAAAATCATCCCATTTGTTGATGTCACCGCAAAATTATTGAGCGCAGCCTTGAATCCCAAGCCAACATCCCCATAGTTAAACAAAAACAACTATTACACAGGAAACATAAAACATGAGTACTGATCAGGAAGCGCCTGAAGCCCAGGTTGAAACTGAAAATCAAGAACACACCGAATTGGTTGAACAAGAGCCTACTGTGGAGGGGCTGCAAAAAGCGCTGGCTGAAGCTGAAAAAAAGGCCCAGGATAACTGGGATAAGGCCGTCCGCACTCTTGCAGAAATGGAAAACCTGAAAAGAAGAACCCAAAAGGATTTGGAAGATGCGCATAAATTTGCCCTGACCAGTTTTGCCAAGGAAATGCTGGCAGTATTGGACAGCCTGGTACTGGGTTTGCAGGCGGCAACTGGCGATAGCGAGGAAGTCAAAAAATTTCGGGAAGGCAGCGAATTGACCATTAAACAATTTGAATCGGCCTTTGCACGGTTCAAGATTGAAACCATCGACCCGATTGGCCAGCCCTTTAATGCGGAACACCATCAAGCGGTGCTTGTGCAGGCTGTGGAAGGCGCTGAACCCAATACTGTGGTCAACGTATTCCAAAAAGGTTATATGCTGAATGGGCGTTTGCTACGGCCCGCCATGGTTGTGGTCGCAAAAGCCGCAGAAAAACCGTTAGAAGATAATAAATAGGCTTGAAGACAATAAAATAGCCCCCATATTGGTATCAACATTTACAAATTTATCTATTCAAGTCTGGAGTATAGTCAATGGCTAAAATAATCGGAATCGATTTAGGAACCACCAATTCGTGTGTCGCGGTACTGGAAAACGGTGTCGCTAAAGTTATCGAGAACAGTGAAGGCGCACGCACCACACCATCCATCATCGCCTTCACCAATGATGATGAAGTTTTGGTGGGGCAATCTGCCAAACGTCAGGCAGTCACCAATCCCAAAAACACCTTGTTTGCCATCAAGCGGCTGATTGGCCGCCGTTTCAAAGATGATGTGGTACAAAAAGACATCAAAATGGTGCCTTACAAAATCGCTGAAGCAGAAAACGGTGATGCGTGGGTTGAAGTGCGTGGCAAAAAAATGGCAGCACCAGAAATTTCTGCGCGGGTGCTGATGAAACTGAAAAAAGATGCCGAAGCGTATTTGGGCGAACCAGTCACCGAAGCGGTCATTACCGTACCCGCCTATTTCAACGATTCACAACGTCAAGCCACCAAAGACGCAGGCCGTATCGCCGGTTTGGATGTTAAACGTATTATCAACGAACCGACCGCATCGGCGTTGGCGTTCGGCATGGACAAACCCAAAGGCGACACCAAAATTGCGGTTTATGATTTGGGTGGTGGCACCTTCGACATTTCCATCATTGAAATTGCCGAAATTGAAGGCGAGCACCAGTTCGAAGTGTTGTCTACCAATGGCGACACTTTCCTGGGCGGTGAAGATTTTGACTCGCGCATCATTGAATATCTGGCAGCAGAATTTAAAAAAGACAGCGGCGTTGATGTCCATAATGACCCGTTAGCGTTGCAACGTTTGAAAGAAGCGGCAGAAAAAGCCAAGATTGAATTGTCTTCAAGCCAGCAAACTGATGTCAACTTGCCGTACATTACTGCTGATGCCAGTGGCCCTAAACATTTGAATGTCAAGTTGACCCGCGCCAAACTGGAATCTCTGGTTGAAGAACTGATTAACCGCACCAAAGGCCCTTGTGAAATAGCGCTAAAGGACGCAGGTTTGAAAGCATCCGAAATTCATGATGTCATTCTGGTCGGTGGGCAAACTCGTATGCCCAAAGTGCAGGAAATGGTTAAAAACATTTTCGGCAAAGAACCGCGTAAAGACGTTAACCCTGATGAAGCCGTAGCGTTAGGCGCCGCGATCCAGGCCGGTGTGTTGGCGGGTGATGTTAAAGACGTATTGTTGCTGGATGTTATCCCATTGTCTTTGGGGATTGAAACCATGGGCGGCATCATGACCAAACTGATTGAGAAAAACACTACGATTCCAACCAATGCGTCGCAAGTGTTCTCAACCGCAGAAGACAACCAAACGGCGGTGACCATTCATGTCCTGCAAGGCGAGCGTGAAAGAGCGGCGGCAAATAAGTCGTTGGGCCGTTTCGACTTGGCTGATATTCCACCGGCTTCACGCGGCATACCGCAAATTGAAGTGTCTTTTGACATTGATGCCAATGGTATTTTGAACGTATCGGCCAAAGATAAGGCCACCGGCAAGAAGCAATCCATCGTCATCAAAGCCTCCAGCGGGTTGTCTGACGATGAAGTCGAACGCATGATTAAGGATGCCGAAGCCCATGCCGATGAAGACCGTAAATTGACTGAGCTGGTTCACGCACGCAACCATGCCGATAGTATGATACACGCGACTGAAAAATCACTGAAAGAACTGGGTGACCAAGTCGGCGCTGATGAAAAAGCCAGTATTGAAAAAGCAGTTGACGCCTTGAAAGCGGCGGTTAAAGGTGATGATAAGGCGGACATCGAAGCCAAGACCAATGACCTGACTGAATTGTCAGGCAAACTGGCTGAACGTGTCTATGCACAAAAAAACGCTAGCGAAGGCGAAGCAGGTGGCGCAGAAGCATCCAAAGCTCATGCGACAGATGACGGCGTTGTTGATGCCGAGTTTGAAGAAGTTAAGGACGACAAGTAACCCGGCTAAAGGATGTAACGGAACTTAGACTTGACAGGTTTTAAACCTGTCAAGTCTTTTCTGCGTTAACTGGAAAGCTAACTTTGGTATTTTTCGTGTTTTCGTGGACAATACGTTTATCCACCTGGCACCAGAAAGAGATGCCGACACGTTTTACTTTTCCTAAGTGTTTATTTTTAATATTTAAAAGCAAGAATATGAGCAAGCCGCCTGATTTTTTTTATTTGCAATAGGGCTTTTTATGAATATTCAAACGCTTTACGACCAGGATTTTAATTTGTGGACTCAAGAACATATCCTGTTGTTGAAGCAGTCGCGGTTCAGTGAACTTGATACCACCCACTTAATCGAAGAATTAGAGGATATGGCGAAAAGCAACAAAAGGGAATTGGTTAATCGCTTTATTATACTTGTGGCTCATCTTTTAAAATGGCAGTACCAACCTGAAATGCGTGGCAAGAGGGGGAGTTCTTCTATCAACGAACAACGCATACAGTTGGATTATCTTTTGAGTGATATGCCTAGCCTAAAGACTTACCTCACTGAAGCCATTGAAAAATCTTATGGGCGTGCAGTGAAGTTGGCCAGGAATGATACCAAACTGCCAGCGACAACATTTCCGGCAGCATGCCTTTATGAGCCAAATCAATTACTAGACGAAGATTTTTACCCCGACAATCAACAAAAATAAGATTACATGGCAGCAAAAGAAGACTTTTATAAACTACTGGGCGTGGACAGAAACGCCAGTGACGCAGAAATCAAAAAAAGCTATCGCAGCATGGCGATGAAATATCATCCTGATCGCAACAAAGACAATCAGGAAGAAGCCGAAGCCAAATTTAAGCAGATTAAAGAAGCTTACGAAATACTGTCTGATCCCAAAAAACGCTCAGCTTACGATCAGTTTGGCCACGCCGGTGTGGATCAATCCATGGGTGGAGGAAGACCGGGCGGCTTTGGCGCAGAAAGTTTCAGCGATGTTTTTGGTGACGTTTTTGGCGATATTTTCGGCGGCGGCAGACGTAACAGCCCGCAACGCGGCGATGACCTCCGCTACAATCTGGAGCTGTCGCTGGAAGAAGCCGTCGCCGGTACCGAAGCCAAAATTCGCATACCGGTCATGGTCGCATGTGGTGAATGCGCCGGTTCCGGTGCTAAAAAAGGTTCAAGCCCCATTATTTGTTCAACTTGTCACGGTCACGGTCAAGTGAGGATGCAACAAGGTTTCTTTTCGGTTCAACAAACCTGCCCTACCTGCCGTGGCACCGGCAAGCAAATCAAAGATCCGTGTGGCAAATGCTATGGCCAAGGTCGCGTTCAGGAAAGCAAAACCTTATCGGCAAAAATCCCGGCAGGTGTCGATACCGGTGACCGTATCCGTTTAGCGGGTGAAGGTGAAGCCGGTGAAAGGGGCGCTCCCGCAGGCGATTTGTACGTACAAATTCAGGTCAAGGATCATGAAATCTTTACCCGTGACGGTGCCAACTTATATTGTGAGGTGCCCATTAGCTTCGTAACCGCCTGTTTGGGCGATGAAATACAAGTGCCAACACTGGATGGCAAGGTAATGCTGAAGATTCCGCCCGAAACGCAAACCGGCAAGCTGTTCCGGCTGCGCGGCAAAGGTGTTAAACCGGTGCGCGGTGGCGCTATCGGCGATTTACTCTGTAGGGTTCAAATTGAAACCCCAGTGCATTTAACCAAAGAACAACGCGCCTTGGTTGAACAATTGGGCGAATCACTTAGCGGCGGCGGTAAAAAACACAGTCCGCAGGAGCACTCGTGGACAGACGGCGTAAAAAGCTTTTTTGATAAATTAACGGGGTAATCATCATGCGAATTGCTGTCGTAGGCGCGTCTGGGCGCATGGGACTTTGTTTAATTAGGGCGGCGGCAATAAGCGGCAAGGCTTTGCTATCTACTGTCATCTCCAGGCCAGGCAGTGAGGCCATTGGTAAAGATGCCGGTGAATTGGCCGGTATCGGCACCTTGGGCATTACCGTTGTTGATGATCTGACAGCGGTGCTGGATCAATTCGACGTATTGATCGACTTTACCCGGCCCGATGCGTCAATGCTATATATTGAGCTGTGCCGTAATGCCGGGAAAAAACTGGTGATTGGCACCACAGGTTACACGGAAAGCCAAAAAGCAACCATCCGGGCTGCCGCTAATGACGTAGCCATCGTTTTTGCGCCTAACATGAGCGTCGGTGTTAATCTGTCACTCAAATTGCTGGAAATTACCGCCAAGGTCATGGGCGATTACACCGATATTGAAATCATTGAAGCCCACCACCGACATAAAATTGATGCCCCTTCCGGTACTGCATTACGCATGGGCGAAGTGATTGCCAACGCCTTGGATCGTGATTTAAAAGACTGTGCCGTTTATGCCAGAGAAGGCAATATTGGCGTACGCGATCCTAAAACCATTGGCTTTTCAACCATTCGCGCCGGTGATATTGTCGGCGAACACACCGTTATGTTTGCTGATGAAGGCGAGCGCGTAGAAATTACCCACAAAGCCACCAGCCGCATGACATTTGCCAATGGTGCCGTCAGAGCTGCCGTTTGGTTGCAAAATAAACAAAATGGGCTTTATGACATGCAGGATGTTTTGGGGATTGCTTAGTTGTTTGGGGGCAGTAGTACTTAGAAGGGTTCTGTCGCAT
>SBAV01000332.1 GCA_005239965.1 Methylobacter tundripaludum | reverse complement strand
GTGCCTACCAAGTATATAAACAAAAAAACCTAAACCAAATACACCATAAACCACAGAAGGAACACCAGCCAAATTATTCACTGCAATGCGGATCAAGCGTGTGGTAAAGCCCTGTTTGGCATATTCACGCAAATACACGGCAGCAATTACACCAAACGGCGTGACAAAAATCGACATAATGAGCACCATCAGCACAGTGCCAAAAATAGCCGGAAAAATACCACCTTCGGTATTGGCTTCACGCGGTTCATTGGTCAAAAACTCGCAACCCTTCGTTACATAATGGGAAATTTTAGCGAAAATCCCCATGGTGTTGGGTTGGTAAGCGCGTACCACCTTGGCTAGCGGAATATTCACGCTAACACCGCTTTCTGTTTTGGCTGACATGCTGTATCGTCTTATTTGTTGATATAATTCAGCCAACTGCGTTTGATATTGATTATATTTTGCATCGTAATCGGCTTTTTCCAATGCCTGCTGTTCCTTTGCTGCATCATCCCACTGATTTTCTAGCTCCAAAGCTTTTTGTTTAAGCCTTAGGCGCTCCAAACCGTAATTGATTGCGCCGATTTCCTTTTTTTCCAGTTGGGCTATTTGCTTAAAAAGGGCTAAAGATTCCGCTATCTTTTCCTGCAAAACCGGCCAGGCTTGATCGCCGGCAGCAATCACTTTATTTTTTTCTTTAACCTCAAGCAATTGGCCGTAGAAATTACCCCATTCACGCCGTTCAACAACCATCATGTCTACAGGAAAGCTCTGTGCCTTGATGTGACGCAGCTGTATCCAGCGAAAATCGGTGCCGGTAATATCGCGATTACCGGTTTTCAGCTGATACTGTATCAGGGCATCTTCATTTTCGGCCATTTTATAGCCTGCCGATTTTGCCGCTGCCAGTGAGGTAACGGTAGTATCGACTTTTTCGCCAAAAATATTCTCCAGTTGGCCATTATCGCCCTGGTAAGTATACTGCCCCACCTTAGCGGGCCAAAAATGTCCGATACCCCGCACCATAATCAGACCCAGCATACCGATGACCATAATTAAGCACGCGCTGACCGCTGCCGCATTGAGCCATATCCACGGCCTACCACTTTTAAACCATAATTTCATCATAACGAACTGTATTTTTCGCGTAACCGTTGACGAATAACTTCAGCCAGCGTATTGAAAACAAAAGTAAAGCCAAATAACACCAGAGCAGCCAAAAATAACACCCGGTAATGGGTGCTGTCCACCTCGGATTCCGGCATTTCCACCGCGATATTGGCAGCCAATGTCCGCAAACCTTGAAAAATACTGATGTCCATCACCGGCGTATTGCCCGTGGCCATCAACACGATCATGGTTTCACCTACCGCCCGGCCTAGACCAATCATCACCGCCGAAAAAATTCCAGGGCTCGCTGTTAATAACACAATCTTAGTCACCGTTTGCCATGTCGTTGCTCCCAATGCTAATGACCCAACCGTCAAATGTTTAGGCACACTAAAAATTGCATCTTCAGCAATGGAAAATATAGTGGGAATGACTGCAAAGCCCATCGCAATGCCGACGATTAAGGCGTTGCGCTGATCGTAGCCAATATCCCACTCGGTTTTGAACCAATCACGCAACGAGCCATGAAACAGCAGCATTTCCAACGGCGCACTTACCTTGAAAGCCAACCAGCCGCTAATCAATATCACTGGAATCAATAAAGCCGCATCCCAGCCGTCGGGTATTCTTTGTTGCAAGGTTTTGGGCAAATATTGCCAAATACAGGCAAAGATCATTACGCAAAAGGGCGTGGTCAGGATCAGTAAAAATAATCCGGCCAAATTTTCCTCTACAAAGGGCGCCAGCCATAAACCAGCCAAAAATCCCAAAATAACCGTCGGTAAAGCGCCCATCAGCTCAATGGTCGGCTTAACGTACTGGCGCATACGCGGCACCATAAAATAGGCAGTGTATATTGCGCCCATCAAGGCCAAAGGCATCGCCACCAACATACTGTAGAAAGCAGCTTTCAAGGTACCAAACACCAGCGGCGTTAAACTGTACTTGGGCTCAAAGTCACTGTTTGCTGATGAGGACTGCCATATATAATCGGGCTTTGGATAACTCTCATACCACACTTCCTGCCACAGTGACCTTAAAGACACTTCGGGATGCTCATTATTAACATCCCAGGCATTAATTTTTCCATTTTCCAACTGCACCAGCAACTTATTAGCGCGTGGCGAGAGCGCAGCGGCGATGGGGGAGGATTCACCAGCCGATTGTTTTATCAACTCCCTTTCTGCCGTGGAACTGTAAATGCCCATAATGCTGTCAGCATCAATGGTCACAAACCCTTTTCGACGTTGCTCTGGCTGAATTGCAACCACAGCTTTGTCAGAAACTTTGAACGATCTGATTTTTTGCAATTCGGAGCGATTTAATTTATTCCTGACCATACTCCACTGCGATACCAGGCCAGTGGAATCGCCAATAAGCAGGGAAATATCACCGTTTAAAAAAGCAATCCGGGTAATCTTTTCATTCGCCCCCACTACATTTTGATGTTGTCTGAGCACGGGATTGGTTTTGTCAGAAATATCAAAAACACTCAACCGCCCATCGCTACCGACCAGGAAAAGTGAGGTTTTATTTCTGTCAATCAAAATGGATTCAATGCCTGCTGCAGGCATATCCAAAATTGAGTCACTGCGAGTCAGCTTGGCTTCTTCTGCGAACAAAGATTTTTCTTTTTCAAAATGGGTCAAAAGAATTTTACCTTTGCCTTGAGGGGTGTCGGCCGTTTTTGCTACAATGGTTGTGCCATTATCCCCGGCCGTCACCGCTATTTTCTCTAAAGCCGCGCCTGTATCGTCCAAAATCAATACTTGTTCACCTGCTGGATAATGCAGCGAAGGGGTAATTATCTGCGCATTATTATTCGTATAACTGAGCTTATACTCGTGTTTGACGATAACAGCCTGGCCGTTGGATAAACCATACACTACAGTTCCATCACTGACCGGACTGGCTTGTGAAAAGCTGGTAATATGACTACCTTCCGGTATGGCCACTTTTTCGCTAAGAATGGTTCTACCTGTGGCGACATCGAAGAACACCACCTGCCCCATATCAGTGGATCGAGCAGCCACTTTATTCTGTTCTTCCATATCCAGTAATACGGTTTTGCCTTGCGCAGCTTCCGGCACGTCATACTGGCTGATTGAGTTTGCACTTGCCGGTAAAAACAAAGGGAAAACCACATACAGCAAATAAAAGAAAATCAGCACAACGGCAATAATAACCGACAAGCCGCCCACTATAACACCATAACGCGCTATAGAATCTTTCAGTAACCGCCATCGCTCATAGTAACCACGCCCCGCCTTTTCCATAGATATTTTTTTCTGTGTGTTTATTTCCGACATGTCAGAAGTCTAAAATTAAAATGTGACAATGATATAACAAAAAGAAAAAAAACGGCCGAGATTTGATCTGCAAATCTCAGCCGTTATTTTTCCCATGCAACAGATTCTCTTACGAAATAGTGGCAACTAGTTAATCCAAACTAGGCTCTCTCATTTAAGAAAATCCAATGCGTGTCTATTTAATAGTAGCCAATATTTTTTCTACAACTGTGGCAGGCAAAGGCACATAACCGTCTTTAATCACCACTTGTTGGCCGGTTTTTGACAATACCATTTTAATAAATTCATTCTCTAAGGGTGCTAACGGCTCATTAGGTTTCTTGTTAACATAAATGTACAAGTAACGGGTTAATGGATAGGTGCCGTTAAGCGCGTTTTCAGGTGTCGCCTCAACGAAAGGATCACCCGCTTTCTTTGCCAATGGCACCAGTCTGACACCCGATGTGGTGTAGCCAATACCGGAATAACCAATGCCGTTAACCGATGAAGTGACCGATTGTACAACCGAGGCAGAGCCGGGCTGTTCATTCACGTTGCTTTTAAAGTCGCCCTTACATAGGCCATTTTCTTTAAAATAGCCATAAGTACCGGAAACCGAGTTACGTCCATACAGTTGGATAGGTTTCGTGCTCCACTCGCTAACACCCGCCTCACCCCAAGTTTGAATGTCCGCTTCCCCACCACATTTGCGTGTAGATGAAAAAATAGCATCAACTTGAGAAATGGATAATCCTTTGACTGGGTTGTCTTTATTGACCAAAACCGCCAAGGCATCAATAGCGACAGGTATGGCTGTTGGTTTGTAACCGTGTTCGCTTTCAAACGCTTCCAGCTCATCATCTTTCATTTCACGGCTCATGGGACCCAGATTCGAAGTTCCTTCCGTTAAGGCTGGAGGTGCAGTTGAAGAGCCTGCCGCTTGAATCTGAATGTTAACGTTTGGATATTCGCGGTTAAATTCCTCTGCCCACAAGGTCATCAAATTTGCCAATGTATCAGAACCCACGCTAGACAAATTGCCAGATATGCCACTGGCTTTTTGATAATCAGGCAAGCCCGCATCAACAGTTTGCACAGCGCCTGCTGTACCAGTCATTAATACACCGGAAGCCAGACCAATCGCGGCAATCAAGCATTTGGTTTTAAAAAATAATTTCATTCTCGACTCTCAAAAATAATCTATTGATGGGATACGTCATACAAACTCCCGGCAAGCTTATCGGCTTTATATGACAGCATTATGACAAAATTTTATTTTCTGCCCTTGCCTATTGCCAGAAAAGCAAACAAAAACAATGGCCATCTATTCTGGAATATCAACCCATTCGGTTAAGGCGGCGATAATACTTTTCGCCTGGTCTTTGCTGGAAATATTAAACTTGGATTTTTGCTTGTATTCACCGTTTTGTTTCTGGTAACGGCGTATTGTATATTTGTCAGGGCCGTATTCTTCTTTAGCGCGGTTCCAGTCTTGATACCGGAACATCACTGTCGCCCATGCGCCTTTAGTAAGCACTTTTTTATCCAGTTCCTTGATCGTCTCAATACCATCATCCTGGTATGTTACGGTTAATTCATCCACAGTTTCAGCCATAAGCCCTCTGAATCATACAAATAATAGTTATCGGTTTACAAGTGCATCATCACTTGCTAAAAAATTGGCCAAAGGCACGTGTGCCCTCTCCGGTTTTGAGAGTGTCGACGACTCTTAAAGTTTTGGCATCAAGCACCGAAACCGTACTGTCAAACCAGTTGGCAACGTACACATGGCGATCATCAGGATGCGTACTGATGCCTTCCGGTTTTTCACCGACTTCGATGACAGCCATTGGCTTAAGCGTTTCGGTATCAATAACCGATACTGTGTTATCGGTCTGGTTAGTCACCAACAAGCGGCTGTCATTCAGTGCCAATGCAACCGCATAGGGCAAACTGCCCACTTTTATGGTGGCAATGGGCTTCATCGTCGCCGTGTCCAGCACAGTGACATCATCGCTTTCAACATTGGCCGTGTACAGACGATCACCACTTTGCGTGATGACAATACCAAACGGATGCTTACCCACCGGTGTGGTTTTTTTAATCGCCAGCGTTTCGGTAGAGACTTTAGAAACCGAATCACTGCCCCTGTTTGCCACATACAACCAGCGATTATCAGGGCTGACCATCAAACCCGACGGCGATTCGCCGACAGTAATTACCTTGGTAACTTTCAAAGTTTTGGCGCTGACCACCGAAACAGTGTTGTTATACCAGTCCGCAACATAAATGCGTTGTCCGTCAGGCGCTACGGCAATGCCGAGCGAACCTTCACTGACCGTTACTTTGTCCAGCACCATACGGCTTTGGGTATCCAAAACCGAAAACCCGTGCGCTTCCGGTGTGCTGACATACACTTTGTCACCTGCGGGCGCCACAGCGACTCCCGCAGGTTTGCCCGTAATCTTAACCGTATCAACAACTGTACGTTTTTCTGTATCAATGATGGAAACGCTATCATCCAGTTGGTTACTGATATAGGCCAAAGGAATGGCCATGGCTGTGCCAGCCCCTAAAGCGGCCATAACTGCCAGCACCACTGTTATGGGTTTCAGTTGCAACACGCGTTGCCAGCCTATTTTTCAGCCAAGGTTTTCAAATTGGCCAAACCGGCCTTAAAAACATCAGAAACGGCTTTATTGGCTGCATCTTCATTCATTTCAGCCGGTGGGTTGTTGTTGGTGTAAGCACGGTAATAGGCACCTTTCCAGGTGACAACAGACGTGTCGCCTTTGGCTTCCACGCCAATGTTTGCGGTGTAGTTGTCTACGGGCAATACCGGGACTTTTTCTTCAGCGCCGGCATGGGTAATGGTTTTTGCAGTGCTCATCTCGGTAATCTTGTAGCCATACATCATTTTGTCGGCATCGTATTTTTTTAATTCTTCCGTGATGGCGCCACCATCCTGTAAGGTCAGTACACGAATCGAGCCTATTTCGTTACCTTTGTCGACGGTAGTATTTTTAATGGAAGGATGCCAGGCCATATCGCCGTAGTCTTTAATAATTCCCCAGACTTTTGCAGCCGGGGCATTAATGGTGATCTCTTCCTCTGCTTTTTGGCGCACAGGGCCGTGGGCGTTGGCAACTGAGGCAAAAGCAAACATCAAAGCAGGTAAAAATAACAGGTTCTTTTTCATAGTGATTTCCTTAATGGGAAGGTATAAACAAAACGCCAGTATTATATGACAACTCGGCACAACAATCATTAACAGGACGCAGCCAATCGTTACGGCAGAGCCACTAAACCTAGGGTTAAGGAAGAATTCCCAATTTTTTATCGTATTTGCGCCCAGGATTGTCGACCGATGGCTGCGCCGCCACCTTTTTCTACAACTGTTCTGGTGCCCGTAAATTTAAACTCCTTGTCTTCAAGAGGATTTATGCTTCTGACTATGGCCGGTTTTTTGACCATCCCCTTGCCAAGTTGCAAGCCTGATACAGCAATGGGCTTGCCTGCGTCAATAATTTGGTCATTTTTATCAATATTGCCATCGCCCGTTATATCGAACGGGGTTTCTGTTAATCGGCTGCCGCTCAGTGGATTAAGCTCCATCAACCACGCTGTGCCCCCTGCGTCACAACGGGCACTATTGGGTACATTTGTTGTAAAAATGATCCTTCGGTTACGCAATATGGCCTCGCTGATGACCCTTTCGCCGATAGCAGTCCCCGATGCGGGCGGCTTAAGCAAATCCATATACCAGCCTTTTTGTGCAGGGTATGTCACCTGATTGGCCGAGGTTTTTCGGACCACAAACTGGTTACCCATATCAAATTCCATATCAATGGTTTGCTCAACAAGCGCTGCGCGTCCACTAATGGGATTGTTATTGCAACCACCCGCTGTACCGGCATAGTTGATACATTCATCCCAAATGCCATAAAAACTTTGGGTTTGCGTGTTGCTGTCTATGACGTTGTCGCCGGTTTGAAAATAACTGCCGGTACCAAAATACAGCAATATACCCTTGTCAGGATGGGTGGCGAACAGGGGTTTGGCGGTTATTGGTTGTCCTGGCTCACTGGCTATTTTGGCGGTAAACAAAGGCGTTGGTATATTATTTGGGATGTACCACTCGTTCGGATTGCTGCTGCTAACATCAAACTTCCAGAAATTGCCTTGTAAGTCACCGGCATATATGGCATCGATAATGCTGTCTTTATTGGCATCCACGGCCAGCGGTGTTGATAGGCCGTTTTCGCCACTGGTTTCGGTGCTGATGGATCGGATCAGACTACCGGTTTTAATATCGACGACATATAAAACAGCACTTTGGCCAATGCTGTTATAGCCATTACCAAAAATTGCCGCAAACTGGCCATTGGCCATGCGCACCACACTGGCCTGGCCCAAGGTATAGCCCAGATTGTTAGCAAAACCGTATTTTTTGGGGCTACTCGCCAGATCATCGTGTAAATCGGCGTCAGTAGGGGCGGTTTGGTTATTGATTTCCCACAAAATACGCTGGGTGGAAAATACAGGTTCAGCGACATTGTAGTCATTGGTATTCAAAAATGTGACATCCAGGGCAAATATCCCTTTGCCTCCAGCGCCCAATGTACCGACTAACAATGTGCGCCATTCTTTATCGTTATCATTATCGGTGTCAAAATAAGCATCGCCGACTGCCGGTAAGCCATCAACAAAATATTGATGCTGCCCCGGAGCGGTATAAGAGGGCGAGGTTAACGCGAAAAGATGCCCCATTACCGTATTGGGCACGTAAGCAAACAGTTCTTTGCCGCCAGCAACTGGATCGGACAAGGCATTAAATACGTGCAACATGCCATCGTTTGCACCGGCTGCCAGCATGGGTGTCCGGCTCAGCATTGCTGGACTGCCAATATAGTTTAAATACGCGTTGCCCTCAGGTGCGGGCAAGCGTTCATAGCCATTATTGCTTGGGCCAATGTACAAAGGGTCGGAATTGACAATATCACCCAGTAACCGATTCCCGGCGCTTGTTGTTCCTGTCTGGGTCTGGGTAATGGTATCGGTTCTTGCCCTAAAAAGACCATTGGGCGTTTCGCTGCTTTGATCGCCACGGATAAAGTTAAGCTGGGCTTCGGTTAACAGCTCTTGTTGAGCTGTACTTAAATTACCATACACAAAATCAATGCCCTTACTGGACAAGGTCGGATTATAACCAAAGATAGATCGTTCGCCGGGTCCTTGGCTGGTCACTTTTTCACCGGCATTCCAGATAGGCCGCAACTCAATGGTGGTATTGCCGATTTCTCTTATCGAATACGCTATCACCCGCCCTGTCCAGTTTGAACTGTCGAATTGGGTCTGGAATAACAAGGTCTTGGCACTGATGGCTGACGCATTACTGACCACGGAAGTGTTTGAGCTTACGGTCTTGGTAATTTCGGCCAATACCTTACCTAAAGAAGTCTCCGCCTGTTTGGGATTGATTGAAAAAAAGTACTTGTCAGGAATGCCGTCGCCAGGCGGCAAGCCGGTGATGTTGTTAACGCTGTCCCATTCTGTTGTTTGATCGGGGGTGTTGTCATCGTTGCCATCAACAAACCCGCCCCATTGGACGGCATAAAACAAAGGGTCTTGCAGATTTTCGGCGCTAGAAGCACCAATGTTGTAATTGACGGTGGTTGCCGTATCGGAGACATTACAGTCAAGGCAATTAAAACCATTTATCCCTGAATGGGCATGGAATCCGTCATTATCCGTGCCGCCGATAATATAACCAAAACCCAAGACCTGGTCTGTGGATTTGGCAATCACATGGGTTGTTATGGCGACTTTATCCGCGCTGATGTCATAACTGATAATCCCCCACATATCCTGGTCAAAATCCCCGCCTTGCTCGCTGTCCTCCCAATTGACATACAATTTGCCGGTTTCATGGCCTGTGGTAACCGGCTCATTACGGCTAACAATTTTAAAATCAACAATAGCGCAGTTGCCATCAATGGTGATATTTCTACAGGCCGGCGACAGGGTAATTTTTTTAGTGCTGTTGGGAACGTTGATAACGATCTTGGGTTTATTTTGTGACACAGCCAGACCATAAGTTGTCACCCGTTGCTTATCAGTGCGATCACTTGGGCGAATATCAGTGGTATGGGCGTGATGCGCCAAACCACTGATATGGTATGAGCCAGAAAGGCGGGGTTCTTCAGGGCATATACCACGCACCTTACTCAAGGCCGATACGGTTTTTGCGGTGCATAACTGGTTGCTGTCGCTACCGGCGACTTCACCAACAAAATAATGGCCGCCGGTAATGCCAGCGCCATCTCCCACAGTGTCAGTCAGCGTGTTTACATTGCTGGCGTTAATGTCGGTGACTCCAGATAATTCGTCTGCATCATAAGAACTGGTTGCGGCATTGAATTGGACAATATTAAGTGCCGCACAGTACTCGTTTTCAGCAATCGGATCGACGACTGTTGCGTTATCCAAGCCTTCGATACGCGTTGAGTCATTCGTTAACGGTACGAAAGCAGGTGTCGCACTTTTACCCGCCAAATAACGCAATGATTCCAAAAAAATTTCCGACTGCGGATTGCCCCAGTTGCTGCATTGGCCATTACTGAAGCTGTTTAACCCCCAAATACAGTTGTCACTGCCAGGTGATGGGGGTTGGCTATTATTATAAGTCCCGTCAGTGTTTGCCATACCGCCATTGTGCCGGTAACCATAAATACGCAGCCTGTCCAGGGTGTTGATAATACCGCCATTGGCCGGAGGCGGCT
>SBAV01000356.1 GCA_005239965.1 Methylobacter tundripaludum | reverse complement strand
GTGTGGCACGGCGGTTTCGTCAGTCTTATTGACGCCAGGAAGCAGCAGCCTGATTTTCATCGCTTCCGGGAAATAGGTTTGAATATTTTTGGCAACGGATTCAAGCAAGACAGGATTTGCATGGGTAACAGCCATCACTACTTCGGGCTCTTGAGCAATCCTGTCCAGTGTTTTATTTAACAAAAACACCTGTTCCGATACGCTCAAAGAAATTGATTTTGCGACCTCATTGGCGGCATCGGCCTTGGTATTGTTTACAGTCGCGGAAGATATCCAATGCACAGTAGCGCCAACGGCAAAAATTAACAGTATTGTCACCAGTAATAAAAGGGTAAATATTCGTCCCATCTTTTGCACTACCTCTTGGTTGGTATCGTCTTAGCGGCTTCCTGTGTGCCCAAAGCCGCCTACGCCCCGGTCACTGTCATCAAACTCCTTTACGCATTCAAATTCCACCTGGACGACCGGCACAAAAACCATTTGTGCAATGCGCTCGCCAACGTTAATGGTAAACGCCGCATTGCCACGATTCCATACTGACACAAACACCTGCCCCTGGTAATCCGAATCAATCAAGCCGACCAAATTTCCCAACACTACGCCATGCTTATGGCCAAGACCGGATCGCGGCAGTAAAACGGCGGCCAACTGAGGATCATTGATATGAATGGCCAAACCTGTTGGAACCAAAACTGTGTCACCAGGTTTGAGCTCCAGGGCTTGATCCAGGCAGGCCCGCAAATCCAGGCCTGCCGAACCTGAGGTTGCATACTCGGGTAAGGCGATGTCAGCCCCTAAGCGCCCGTCCAAAATTTTAAGTTGTATTTTTTTCATGCATCCTCTCAGCGATTAAATCTATTAGTTGCACAGCTATGTCATTTTTATCGGCCATGGCTAGAACTTTCTGGCCATTGCACCAAAAAACATGTAATTCATTCTGTACACTTTCAAAACCGCCCTGTTCCTTCCCTACCCAATTGGCGGCAATCATATCCAGTTTTTTCCGGTGCAATTTATCTTGCGCATAATGTTCAAGATCGTGCGTTTCGGCTGAGAAACCTACTGTAAACGGACGATGGGGCAATTGTGCCACTTCTGCCAGCACATCTTTGGTCTTTTTGAGCGTTATCACCATCTCCGTAGCCTGCTTTTTTATTTTCTCCGTCTGGGTAATAACAGGGCTGTAATCAGCGATAGCGGCGGCGCCAATGTAAATATCGAAGCTTTCGGCTCTGGCCAGAATCTCGTTACCCATCTGTTCAGCACTTTCAACGGCAACAATTTCAATATCCGCAGGCGGTGCGAGCGCTACTGGCCCAGTCACCAAAGTTACCTGGGCGCCTGCTTGCAAGGCCGCTTGAGCCAGTGCATAGCCCATTTTGCCAGAACTGCGGTTGGTGATATAGCGCACAGGATCCAGTGCTTCCCGCGTTGGGCCGGCGCTGACTAACACTTTTTTGCCTTGTAATGATGATTTAACGGGAGCTTCTTGCACCAGTTCTGAAGAAGGCTTACGCAATCGGGAAACTAAAAAATCGCAGATTTCAGAAGGTTCGGACATTCGACCGAAACCGGTTTCACCACAAGCTTGTGCGCCTTGTTCAGGGCCAATCAGAGTTACACCATGACGAACAAGATTGTGTACATTTTCCTGTGTCACCGTTTTATGCCACATCGCCTGATTCATGGCCGGCGCCATGTAAACCGGACACATTGCCGCAAGGTAAATTGTTGACACCAAATCATCAGCCAAGCCGTGGCTGCACTTGGCGAGCATATTGGCTGTCGCTGGTGCAATCAACAATACATCGGCCCATCGTGCCAAGTTAATATGCCCCATGGCATTTTCTGCATCGGCATCCAGTAAATCCGTAGCCACAGGATTGCCGGAAAGCGCCTGAAATGTTAAGGGGCTGACAAAGCGTGTGGCCGATTGCGTCATAACTACGCGTACATTAAAGCCTTGCTTACCCAGCAACCGAACTAATTCCGCCGATTTATAAGCGGCAATACCGCCACTGACAGCTAATAAAATATGTTTTTTAATAACTTAGCCCTGATGATTATTAAATGTCAAATTATGGCAAGTATAGCCAAATTCTTCTATGCTTTAATTTTAACCTAAAAAACTGCTGTCTATGGCTATTAAGGATTGGAACGTTGAAGATCGTCCCAGAGAAAAATTACTGCAACGTGGTTCAGCCGCGTTAACTGATGCTGAACTGCTGGCCATTTTCTTACGCACCGGGACGCCGGGGAAATCAGCGGTTGATTTGGCGCGTGATTTGCTAGGTGATTTTGGATCGTTAAAAGCTTTGCTTAACGCAGACCAACAACGCTTTTGCCAAAGTAATGGCCTGGGCAATGCCAAGTATGCACAACTGCAAGCAGTGCTGGAAATGGCCAGAAGGCACTTTAAGGAAATTCTCCAGCGCGGCAGCGCCCTCACCAATCCAGATGTTACCCGCGCTTACCTTAGCGCCAGGCTACGAAGCTACAACTACGAAGTCTTTGCCTGTTTGTTTTTGGATAACCAAAATCGTGTCATTGAACTGGATGAACTGTTCAGAGGCACGCTCAACAGCGCCAATGTCTACCCCCGAGAAGTTGCCAAACAGGCGCTGCACCATAATGCCTCAGCAGTCATTTTTGCCCACAACCACCCTTCCGGCATTGCAGAGCCCAGCCAAGCCGACAAGCACATCACGGAAAAACTGCAACAGGCGCTGGCCTTGTTTGATATACGGGTGCTCGACCACTTTATTATCGGTGATGGCCAACCGTATTCCTTTGCCGAGAACGGGCTGTTGTAGCGCTACCCGAAACACGGTTAACCTTGTATTAATCGTGTTTCGGCTTCGCTGTATCT
>SBAV01000227.1 GCA_005239965.1 Methylobacter tundripaludum | reverse complement strand
GTTGACGATCCAGAACGGAGTTGGTAAAGGTCACTTGAGGCTAAAATTACATCATTGCGACCTTATGGCCCGAAAATGAAGGAATCGTTGTCGTACCCCTAATTGGGGTAACGGATAACGTCCCCGATTACCTTTACGTTTCGGTTGTGTCCAAATGCCATACGTATGCAATAAAGCATTATCATATTCAGGTAGTTGGTCACTGGTAAAAAATGGAATGTATTCATCGGTTACATCGTTGACGCGATCCAGAAGTAAATTAGCATTTTCCTGGGTACGTTTCCCCACCACAAAGGCCAACACCAACCGCCAAATTGGTGCAAATGCTAACCAAACCCAGGCATCACCATAAGTTTCACTATAGATTTTAGCAAACGGCAAGTGGGCTTCTTTTGTGTGAACAAAACTCCATAATTCGTCCAATTGGCATTCTGTCACATGTAATCAATTCCAGAAATACAACATCACCGAACGACAGTGTAAAGCGGCTCTATTTAACCATTCACATACGGTATCTTTATCAATTTGTAATATGCGGCCCGTTGCTCGGATGGAATTTCCTTCAGCTAAAGCACGCACAACAGTTTCGAAAATAACGGGTTCGCTTTCCAAGCCATAGTAGGCAGTAGCATAACTTAAGACTACGCTACTCCCACAACCTTTACAAAGTGCTTGTGGTTGACCATGATTGAAGCCGTTTTTGACTATTTTCCCTGGCTCAAACCGGATTCCGTAATATTTACAGCCTTTGTTTGGACAATAAAGTGTGTCCCAGTCCATATCTGTATCCTCAATTGGCGTAAAAAACGCCTATAAGGATATGTAAATCCCCGAATTTCTGCTAGCTCATCAAGTAAAATGAGGGACAATACCTAAGTTTGCAGTTAGTGTGCTTTAACGGGGCCGCAAACGCCGTTCATAAAGAAACGGCAAGCGTAAAACATCGACCGATACCGAAAGTGTGTGCTGCCCCCCGCCATACGCGATCCCTTTTAACGGTGTCACATCAGAGTAATCCCGTCCCCAGGCCAGTGTAATATGTTGCTCATGCGGTAAGGTATTATTGGTTGGATCAAATTCCAGCCAACCGATGTCGGGAATATAGACCGCAAACCAGGCATGTGAGGCATCGGCACCAACCAGGCGCTGCTGTCCGGGTTCAGTCATGGTTTCGATATAGCCGCTGATGTAACGCGCGGCAATACCATAGGCACGCAAGCACCCAATCGCCAAGTGGGCAAAGTCCTGGCACACCCCGCGCCGATGCGCGATAACATCCGATAAAGGTGTGGCGATGGTGGTAAAGGTCGGATCGTAGGTAAAGTCGGTGAAGATGCGCTTCATTAGATCGTGGACGACATCAACCAACGGACGATTGGGCAAAAAGGAAGTTTGCGCATAATGGCTTAATTCGGGCGTGGTGACCACCATCGGTGAATCCAGTATATATTGCCGTGCATCCAATAGTTCAAGATTTTTTTGGGCGCTCATGGATTGTTGCTGGACCTGTCCTTGCTGGCTTTGTATCTGTGTCTGTTGTGTCTGTAAAGGAAAATCCTGCAATAGCGCACGCACATTTTCCCAACTGGGGGAATGATCAAGGTTCAGGTTGGTTGGTTTGGGGAAGACAATGACTTCGCTGATGCTGGTGACGGTAAGCGCTGTATGCGCTTGTTGAATGGCGAAATAGGCAACGTGATTGCCAAAAAAATCAACCCGTTCAGTGAAATCGGCAGGCTTGGGGGTAATGTCGAAACGGTTGGATTGGCATTCCTGCCGCCAAAAATCGCGGGGGTGCAAACGTGCTTCGTTTTGGCATAATCCTACAGCCTGGCTATAGTGGTAGTGGGTCGTATGTGTGATCCGGTATCTCATAACTCGTCTTCCTGGGTATTAAGAATCAACAGTTGTGAAGCCTGGGAATGACTGAAATAGGTTTGCGCGATTTCATCGGCAATTTTCCATAACAAGCTGGCTGTATTCGACAACAGTTGCTCCAGGTCAGTATAAACGTAGGCAGTCGTATTGATGGGTGCAAGTTCACGTGTTTTGCTCAGGCGTATATCGGTGTAGGTTTTTAGAATTAAACGCTCACATTCGCTTAACTGGCTCCCGTTGCGCTCTTTTGGCAACGCGTGGATATGCTCGGTTAATTGATGGAGCTGGTAGGCGAGCGATCGTGGATGGGCTTCGTCCAATAATAAGAGTTCCAGCACCATCGGTAACTGAATAAACGCACGGTAACGCCGTTGGTAGAGTGTTAAGCTGTCCGTTGACAGTAACACCGCTTCCAACACTTGGTTTTGTAAGGCATCCGGGTGTCTTTGCACCAGGGTCGCCCGCAGCAAGGCAATAAGTGCCTGGGCACGTTCCAGCCGCCGTCCGCTGTCAAGCATTAACCAGGCCGCCTCGCGTGTCATGCTCTCGCTGGTTAAGCCGGTAAACGCGACAATCCCGGTGATTAAATCATCCAAATGGTTTTGCAATTGTTCAACTGTACAGTCGGTATTAATGACCCGTAATTGCCAGCGCCGCCGGATATTATCAATACTGCGCCAGGTATCTTGTGACCACAGGTCGCGTATGCTGTTTGCCGATTGCACCAAGGCATGAATGTTAGCGGATAAAGTGCCCATGCGGTTGCTGTCTTTTGCAAGTGACAGCAGCGCTGTTTGGGGCGCTTTAAGATCTTGCAAATTTTCTTTGATAAAGCCAGGATAAGTTCCGGTTACCTGCGTTAAGGCGCGTAATAATATTGCCTGGCAATCCGTATCAACAGTGGTCTTGAGTTCGGGTGTTTCCAGCAATTTTACCAGGATCATGCGGAGTAGGCGGGCCGAGGCCTCCGTACGCTCAAGATGCCGACCAACCCAAAACATGTTGTCTGCGGCGCGGCTGGTTAACGGTTCGGTTACCGCAGAAAATTGCAGGGAGCGTACAGGTTGCGTCCATACGCTATCGGGTCTATCAGGTTCTGAAGTTAACACCCAGGTGTCTTTGCTAATCCCGCCTGCCTGGTTTGAAACACTGAAGGTATCTTTTTGCCGGGCCACCCGGGTGAGTCCGCCAGGCATCACGGAATAGTCCTTGCTGTTTGCAACAACAAAGGTCCGCAAGACGGCATTACGGGGCTCTATATGCTGGTCAATAAACGCGGGCAGGGTAGAAAAACTGACCTGCTCCTGGCCAATGTAATTATACGGCTTGGCGCTGATCTGAGCGCGTAAAGTGTCTTTTTCCTGATTGCTTAACAGGCCGCCAAATACAGCGTACTGCCCTTGACTGCGATTGATCGGCTTGATGACCAAGCGATCAATATTTTGCAAGACAAAATCACGCTCGCGGCGTTGTCCACACCACCAGGTTGCCACCGAAGACAATTGCAATTCCTGATTTAAAAAGTACCGGGATAATCGGGGTAGAAAAGCGAGCAGGGCCGGATTTTCCAGAACACTGCTGCCCAACGGGTTGGCAATGGCCACATTGCCACGTCGAACGGCTTCCAATAGGCCAGCAACACCCAGTCGTGAGCTGCTATTTAATTCCAGGGGGTCGCAAAAAGAATCGTCCACGCGCCGTAAAATGACATCCACAGCTTGCAGGCCTTCCAGGGATTTGAGCCATACATGGCCATCCCGCACGGTTAAATCATCACCTTGAACCAAGGTAAAGCCAAGATGGGACGCTAGATAAGTGTGTTCAAAATAGGTTTCATTGAGGGGCCCAGGCGTTAGGATGACGATACGCGGATCGGCTTTATTATGGGGGGCAATTTCAGTCAGTTCCTTACGCAGGGATTTGAAAAAAACCGCCAGGCGATGCACTTGGGTTTCCCGAAAAATGTCCGTAAGCACGCGTCTCATAACCGTACGATTTTCCAATGCGTACCCTGAACCAGAGGGGGCTTGGGTACGATCATCCAACACCCACATGCGCCCGTCGGGTCCTCTGGCAAGATTGGCCGAATAAAGGGTTAAGTGGTGTTGTTGCTGGGACAATGCACCCACACAGGGCCTTAAAAATCCGGCGTGTCCATAAATCAGTTCGCTGGGCAGCAAACCTTTTTTCAGTAGGGTTTGTTCGCCGTAAAGATCTTTTAAAATCAGATCCAGGAGAGCTGCACGTTGTTTAAGTCCCGCTGAGAGGGTTGTCCATTCTTCACTGCTAATCAGTAACGGAATGGGATCCAGCCGCCAGGGCCGGGTGAGTTTTTGAGCATCACCATAGACATTATAGGTAACGCCATTTTCGCGTAACAGCCGTTGGGCTTCACGGCGACGTTGCTCAAGTTCATTCTCTCCCAGGCTGTCCAGTGCCCCCATAAAACGTTCCCAATAAGGCAACGCCTTGGTTTCAGTGGTGTACATTTCATCATAGACGCCCAGTTGCGTCGCGTAATATTGCCCCTCACTGTCATGGGCGAAGCCCTCTAAATTACGCAAGGTCTTATTCCCGCTGTGTTATTGATGCTATGTTATTGATAAAGGGCCACATCAAGACCGTTGGTCAATATCCTGGTAAGCCCGTAGTGTTTCTCCAACATAGATTTGGCGGGGGCGCGTAATGGTAACCTGTTTACTGTGCAGCATTTCCCGCCAATGCGCCAGCCAGCCGGGCATTCGTCCAATCGCAAATAAAACCGTGAACATATTGGTGGGTATGCCGGCTGCGCGCAGAATTAAGCCGGAGTAAAAATCAACATTGGGGTAGAGTTTACGCGAAATGAAATAGTCATCTTTTAAGGCACACTCTTCCAACCGCCGGGCAATATCAAATAAAGGATCGGTCATGCCAGCCTTATTCAGTAGCTTGTCACATTGTTTCTTTAACACCACGGCTCGTGGGTCAAAATTTTTATAGACCCGATGGCCAAAGCCCATGAGTCGGCTGGGAGAATTTTTGTCTTTGGCCTGGTTGATGAATTCCGTACCGTCGCCGCCTTCGGCATGGATTTTCTCCAGCATTTGAATGACTTCCTGATTGGCACCGCCATGCCGGGGACCCCACAGCGCACAAATACCTGCCGAGGCAACCGCATAGACATTGGCCAGACTGGAACCTGCAGTGCGGACCGATGAGGTGCTACAGTTTTGTTCATGATCGGCATGCAGGATGAAAAACATATCAATTGCCCGGACAATGTCTTCATCCAGTTCGTAATCACGTACCGGAGAGGCAAACATCATATTCAGAAAGTTACGTGTATATTTCAGCTTGTAGGAGGGATAAATCAGAGGTTCACCAATAGATTTTTTATACGAAAACGCGGCAATGGTGCGTACTTGCGACACTAGGTTGGCTACGATTTGAATTTCGGTGGCGTCGTCCAGCTCGTCAGGGATCGGATAAAACGTTGAAAGGGAAGCCACCATCGTTGCCAAGATCCCCATTGGATGGGAGCCGCGCGGGAATCCATTAAAAAAATGGTGCATATCCTCGTGAATGATGGATGATTCGTTCAGGCGGGTTGAAAACTGTAACAACTGCTCCTTCTGGGGTAGCTCGCCATGCAGTAACAGGTAGGCAACTTCTACAAAACGTGATTTTTCGGCCAACTCTTCAATGGCATAGCCACGATAACGCAAAATGCCTTTATCGCCGTCGATGTAAGTAATGGCACTTTCACAGGCACCGGTGTTAACGTAACCTTCATCCAGCGTGATGTAGCCGGTTTGGGCGCGTAACTTGGAAATATCGATGGCTTTCTCGCCTTCAACACCTTCACAGGTCGGCAGGCTGTAACTTTTATCCCCCAGGGTCAAGGTTGCAGGATGGAGTGGTTGCAATTTATCGGTCATTTAAAAATATCTCTATAGTCAATAACTTCAGTCTTCATTACCCAGGCAGGATGCCTAAAGTGTGTACTCTTGCTCGATAAACCGCAAATTATCATGCTGAGTTAGGATAGCAGTGTATCAAGACTGGTCATCATTCATCGATTTTTATGGCGTAAATCCAATGTAAACGGGTATTCATTGCTTAATTCTTCAGCAGGTGGCGCCATAGCTCTTTGGGTCGCCTGGTTTACGGTGAAAGACGTTTCAGTCCCCTTCGGCTTGGTAACAAAGGGTGCCCGAACGATGGGGCCTGGCGTATGGCCATAATCCCAGAAGCGGGTGATACGGCGCGTTTCGGCCGCAAAATCATTGACCGGGAAATCCTCATAACTTCTGCCGCCCGGATGGGCAACATTGTAAGTACAGCCCCCCACTGAATGGCCGTTCCACGTGTCGATAACATCAAACACTAAAGGCATGTGTGGCGCTATGGTCGGATGCAAGGCAGATGGCGGCTGCCAGGCACGATAACGCACCCCCGCAACATATTCACCCTTACGGCCAGTGTTGCGCATGGGCAGGCGACGGCCATTACTGGTAATGACATAGCGCCCTTCGGTCATGCCCGTGACTTTCACCTGGATACGTTCTACGGAGGAATCCACATAACGGGCCGTGCCGGTGTTGCTGACTTCTTCCCCCAGCACATGCCAGGGTTCAATGGCAAAACGCAGTTCCATGTCGATACCGTCCACCAGCGTATTGCCGTAACGCGGAAACCGGAACTCAAAGAAAGGCTCCAGCCAGTCCAGTTCAAAATTAAAACCGGCGCGTTGCAGATCTTTGGCGACTTGTTGCAAGTCTTCGCGGACATAATGCGGCAGCATAAAACGGTCATGCAACTCAGTGCCCCAGCGGACCAGATCGTGTTGATAGGGTTCGCGCCAAAACCAGGCAACCAGGGTGCGCAACAACAGGTTCTGAACCAGCGACATACGCGCATGGGGCGGCATTTCAAACGATCTGAGTTCCAGAATGCCTAAACGTCCCGTTGAGCTGTCCGGTGAGTAAAGCTTATCAATACAGAACTCGGACCGGTGCGTGTTACCGGTGATGTCCGTCAACAAATGGCGCAGCAGGCGGTCAACCAGCCACGGTTCCGGCACCTCACCGGTGGGTATTTGTTGAAACGCTATTTCCAGTTCATACAGTTTTTCATCACGGCCTTCATCAACACGCGGCGCCTGGCTGGTAGGCCCTATAAACATACCCGAAAACAAATAAGATAATCCGGGATGGTGTTGCCAATAAGTAATCAAACTACGCAGTAGATCCGGGCGGCGCAATAAAGGGCTGTCCACCGGTGCTTCAGCGCCCAATGTGATGTGGTTGCCGCCGCCAGTACCCGTGTGGCGGCCATCCAGCATAAATTTTTCGGTGCCAAGCCGGGCTTGCCGCGCTTCTTCATAAAGCACCGTGGTTTTTTCCACCAACTCTTGCCAGGTTTTGGAAGGGTGAATATTCACTTCAATGATGCCGGGATCCGGAGTTACCATCAAGCGCTCTATGCGGTAATCACGCGGCGGCTCGTAGCCTTCCAGCACCACAGGCAGCTTTAAATTGTCGGCGGTCGCTTCAATGGCGGCAACCAGTTCAAGGTAATGTTCCAGGCACGTCAGGGGCGGCATGAATACGTAAAGCCGACCTTCACGCACTTCTACACAAAGGGCTGTGTGCGGCACATCAACATGCGGGGTCGGTTCGTCACCCACTTCCTGGGCATTGTCCTCAAGAGGATTTTTAGGATTTTTCTCAAAATAACTGTAGCGCCGGGCGACTTCGCCATAATAATCGCCAAGCTCCGGCAGGTCTTCAAACAGGCTTTGCGGCTCTTGGCTGTCACGTTTGTCGGGAGCAATCCAGGGCAGACTGGACAGCGGCAACCGGAGCCCCATTGGCGAATTGCCCGGAACCAGGAACATGGCATTGCGGCGGAAAGTCCAGGGGCCGCTTTTCCAACGCAGGGCCGTCCAGTTCCATTGAACGGGCAAAGCAAAACCCACTGGCTGGCCTAAATCGCCATCCAGTAATTTTGTCAGGGTCTTGCGTTCAATGCTGTCTTTTAAATTGTATTTTAAGGGGTCGACATTGTCCGGTAGCGTGCCTTCTTGCCAACAATAATAAAAGCTGTCTTCAAACGCATGGGTGATGTACTTAGGCATCACGCCCAAACGTAAAGCGACTTGGGTAATAAATTCCTGCGCCTGGGCAACAATTACACCGTAATTGTGGCTAATGTCAGCGAGCAACGCCGGGTTGCGCCAAACTGGTTCATTATCTTTACGCCAAAAAATGCCATATTGCCAACGCGGCACGGGTTCCCCTGGATACCATTTACCCTGGCCGTAATGTAGCATGGCACCTTGGGCAAACGCATCGCGCAAACGCAAAGTCAGCGCTTGTGCGCGTTCACGCTTATGGGCACCATCAGCGTGGGTATTCCATTCATCCCCGGCCATATCGTCCACTGACACAAAAGTGGGCTCACCGCCCATGGTGAGGCGGACATCATTTGCCTGTAATTGCTGATCGACACACTGTCCTAAGGCATCAATACGTGCCCATTGGTCATCGGTATAGGGCTTGGTAACCCGTGGGTCTTCATGCAAACGGGTGACGCTGTTGCTAAATTCAAATTCGACTGCGCATTTATCGGTCGCGCCGGAAACGGGTGCTGCACTGGCAGGGTCGGGGGTGCAGGCCAAAGGAATATGGCCTTCTCCCGCAAGCAGGCCGCTGGTCGGGTCTAAACCAATCCAGCCTGCGCCTGGGATATAGACTTCAGCCCAGGCATGTAAATCGGTAAAATCCTGTTCGGGGCCTGAAGGGCCGTCCAGGGATTTGAGATCGGCCGTTAACTGCACCAGATAGCCGGAGACAAAACGGGCCGCCAAACCAAACTTGCGTAATGCCTGCACCA
Organism: Methylobacter tundripaludum; assembly: GCA_005239965.1. Taxonomy (GTDB): domain Bacteria; phylum Pseudomonadota; class Gammaproteobacteria; order Methylococcales; family Methylomonadaceae; genus Crenothrix. Next base: position 2,777 of record SBAV01000227.1, on the reverse strand, counting down.
GAAACCAGGCTGAATCGCGGCAGGAGCCGCTGCGTTTCGTCAAAGTTTCTTCACAACTTTGTATGCCGGCTTCCATGCGAATGTTGTAGCTTAGGCTGCTAAAGACCTTGCGATTGACATCCACGAGGAAATCATTGATAGATCGTTCAGAAATATCGAACTCATTCACCCATTGGCTAAGCAACGGCCCGTTTTCCGTTTGCTCCAAATAAGGCCGCAGCTCTTTGGTGGTCAGGGTGTCATAGTTAAAAGGATAGTTTTTGGCGTAGTCTTCAACAAAAAAATCAAAGGGATTGATTGTGGTCATATCCGCAATAATTTCGACTTCCACGGTTAATTTCCGGCATTTTTCGGGGAAAACGACCCGTGCCAAAATATTACCGAACGGATCTTGTTGCCAATTGATAAAATGATTTTTAGGTTCAATACGTAAGCTATAGGCTTTAATCGGTGTCCGGCAGTGTACGGCCGGGCGTAAACGGAACACATGCGGCGATAAAGTGACCGTGCGGTCAAACTGATAAGTTGTTTTGTGGCTAATGGCGACTCGAACGGTCATATTATTTTTTTCCTCTTGTGCGACTGTTAGGCTGATTCATTGCCACAACCGCATTTTATGGGTAGTGGTTTTTTCAATGTTTATACATTATCGTTAATTTTCCGGATTAATACCTCAACAACCAAGAGTGTTTTTATAAAGAAACCCAAAACACAACTCTCGACAAGAATGCCCTATGCACAGAAAACAGTAATGTATTGCTTCCGTTTGGGGCGAGACAATCATTCACCCAAAAAAAAATTGTTAAAACATAAGCAAGGCAAAAAAACACAGGTTGTCATCATCGGTTCTCAAACAGTTACGATTACTTGCCATAAAGCAATAAATGCGCCATCTTTTTAACTCATTGTAATTGCTATGTATTAGTGTATTGATAACCAAAAGTACCAGGGAATTTGATTATTTTAGGAGGCAAAACCGCACCTTTATAGTGCAGTTACTTTCGGATAAGCCATAAACAACGCACCCAAAGCTGCTTTTACAGGGTCTATCCTACACGATAATGAATAATATTACTGAAAGCACAATAATTGCGCATGCTTTCGCCCTAAAAAAGGGCGTTAAACTCTTTTGTGGTGCATGGAATCGCATAGCATTGAATGGTATGCTGCGGTGACCTGACAGGATGTCAGATATGATTATCAAGAGCCGCGCATCATCGGTTTAGGTTATATCAAAAACCGTTTGTACTGTGTGGTGTTTGTTGATCGCGCTGATAATCGCCGTATTATCAGTTTGAGAAAAGCTTAACCTACGAGCTTACTTTTTACCGGCCGTTTGGGCAGCACCGGCAATAGACATATCCAACCCCAAGTCCCTTGCGGTTTTAACGGATAGCAAATCAATCAGTTGCTGTGAACCAGAACCCGCATTGCTTCCGGTTGCCCCCGTTACGATTTGTGGCACCCAGGCACCTTGATAAGCGCCAATGGCATCGGCATAAGCTTTCTGGATAGTAACGTAAGCCTCCAGTTTTTGGTCCAGTGCCCCATTGGCTTCCATTTCCAGGCGCTTCTTTTCCGCATTACCCTGGCCTTCCAGTATTTGTTTGTTTTTATACTGCTCAGCCTGTTTGGCTTCCAGGGTGGCCACCTCCAAAAACTGTTGCGCTTCAGTTATTTTTTGGGCCTTGATGGCTTCTTGCGCCCATCGAGCCTTTGCGGCTTCCGCCTGTCCCAGTTTTTCAGCGGTAATGGCGTCCTGTTCCGCCTTTAAGGCATTGGCCTGGGCTATTTGCACGGCTTGTATCGACACCTGGCGTTGCGTGATTTGGGCTTCAATGGCATCGTCGTATTTGATTTGGTTAATGGTCATCGGCAGTAAATTGATGCCAAACACTTTGGCGGCGCTTTCCTGTTCACGCACCGGGATACCTGCCGCCAACACAATTTCAGCGGCGTTGACGGTTTTTTCGATACCGGTGAGCGGATCGGGTACTTTTAACGAGACGGTACGCGTTTGATAAGTGCCGTTTTTGGCTTGATCCTGCATGTATTGCAATAACATGTTGCGTTTTTCAGCCGCCGACTCGGTGGATGACATCAAGGGGCCGGATGTATACGCTGCCGATTCGAGCGTTGGCCTGATAATCTGCTGTTCAACGGATTTGACGCTACCGAATTTCCGGTGAATCTTGATTAAATGTTCATGGTCAACCGGCATTTCCCAGGAAACCACGCCCGACACGGTGGCATGGCCGCCATCATTGAAGCGCAATTTAAGGCTCTCATCCCTGGGAGCTCCTTGGTCTATGGCGGATGAAAACGAAAATTGCGACCGCAACGGGTATTTGGTCACCGAACCAAACCATTGCATGTACCAGCCCGGCTCTACCGCACCGATTAATGTGCCGTTCGGGTATTGGATGACCATGATTTCAGTTGAATCCAGCATTTCCACACAATTGGAGATTAACAAGGCACCACCCAGGATTGCGCCGGTGATTCCGGCAATGGTTTTACCTTTGCTAAAAAAAGCGTCGGATTTAATCGTGTGTTCAAGTTCGCTCATATTTCCCTCGGTTTTAAACAATGCTGCTATCTAATGCTGCTATCTTAGGAACATCCACAAAATAACTTGAGAGTTTTTGGTGTAGGTGCGGATTTATCCGCACAATGCGAATGAATTCGCACCTACAGTTGTTCAATTTAATTCATGCACGTTCCTTAAGAATAGACGTTGTTTGAATCGGCTGCTAAACGACGGGGCATTTCTTAAG
>SBAV01000154.1 GCA_005239965.1 Methylobacter tundripaludum | reverse complement strand
GGGGCTATGGCCCAGGACGGGACGGGTGGTTTTGACACTAACTCTGTCAGCATTTTGACAGTAATTTGTCAATAGGGACACTAATTGTGTCATCTTACAACCGGGAACAGTTTTATGCACATGAACGTAAAGTATAGCATCCCTTTTTGCAACCTGCCACCCAGCATAGATAATAATACTTAGCTGTATTCGATATTGGATAAAGTGTGTGATTTATCGATAGATGGCATTTATCGATTAAATTGTTAGCGCACGGCGGCCGGGTTTAGGGCGGTGGTAATACGATGCCCTGGGTTTTAGGATAACGCCACTAGGATCGCGGCTACGGCGGGATTTTAGAAATCAGGTGTCCCCCATGCGCAAGCAGAGGATTGGGGAGGAATAGAAGCTGGCCAGGGCAGGGACGGCCACAAGCAAAGAAGTCCTTTACCATAAAATGGGCTGTCAAGCTGTGAGCTAGTTCACACGTTTTTTGGTAATAATTCACAGGCAGTAGCCTTGCGATAGCAGTACAATGATGCAAAATTGCCGCTTCTAAAAACAGCCTATAAAAATACTTGACAGAATTGTATTTTGTTGGGCATAGTTGACCGAACGTCAGTGTTATCTTACATCCCTGCCGGTTGTTGACTTGGCATCCTGGGGAGTATGGATGCGCAACAGCAGCTTGTGGTTTGATAAATCAGGAACCACCAGAAAACAGGGCCTTTGGCGCTATTCGACGGCCCATAATTTTTCTAACATATCGGCTGGAAATTTACTCCCGCGCCGTTCGAAAGATTTATTCGCCCTAGGAGGCCGTGATGGCTACCAACTCGAATACCAAAAAGGACCCCGCTAAACCCCTTTCCAAAAAACGCCCTGACCCGATCCCACCGGAATTAGGCGATCCCATACTACAGGTTCGTTTGATTTCAGCGGATGCCGAAGCCTTCAAGAAGTTTGTTGCCACGATACCGGTGGAATTCGCCTGCGCATATCCGGGGTGTAAGCAGCATTCAAAATTTGCTATTTTCAGTAGCAATTTTTCCCAGCCATACAACAAAAGTTCTCTACAAAAAAGTACTAACGCGGTTTCCAATTACGTTAATTATTTTGTAAAAATAGTATTGGGATTATAAGCCCAAGAGGACAAAAGCGTGGACAACCAGAATATAACCGACCCCATTTCCTTGTCTGAAACGGAACTTGGCGAGCTAGTTGAAAAAAAAGCGACCTGTCCATTCATTGGCACGGCCGTCATGACCAAAGAATTGCCGGTTCGAAACAGCGTCAATCAGCCCCTTGCTAGCATTGAGGATGTCGTAACTCTGGGTAACTCAGGAGGCGGCGATTTAGGCAGGGTTTTGAAAGTTTTTGCAATGAATAACCATAAATTTATGCCTGATAACGCCGGTAATCTCACGGCAAAGGTTCCCTCCAATCACTTTAGTCTGGATTTTCCTGGTTCCAAAGGCTCGCATCCTGGGCATATTGCAAAGTATCCCCACTGTTTTGAATTCAGGGAGGTTCAGCCCACAGGATTTCAAACGGCTTACCGATAAAGCAACAGATGGATGGATCACATTATCGGCCGTAGGCAAGTTTATTGCGGAGAATACGGTCATGGATTCCAAATCGAAATTGGCTGACCTGGATCTCCTTCCTTTGATCATCAAAGAGGTAACCGACATTATTTCACAGGGTAACCAAACTTTTTTGGAAAATATGAATTTTTTTGGGACACGAACCGATCTGTCACTGGAAGAAAATGAACTGCGCGAAAAGCTATGTGAAGTGACAAGTGGCAAAACAATTTAGTGGGTTCTGCTGGCGAGTTTGGGTTGTTGTTCGCTTTTTTTGCCAACAAGCCGGATGCCCCGAAGGGAACGGAACCCACGTTATCTGTTGAAGACTTGACGTTGATGTTCGAACGCAAGCAGTTCCCGTCAGGCTGGAAAACCTGGAAGAAAGAGGCTTCAACGTGGGTTACAAGCACCGTGTATTTGGCAGCATCTGCTGTTAAAGAATTCGAAAACCTCAAGAAAAGCTGAATTGAGGGGGTTATAGCGTTTGGTTAAAGTGTCTTTCCAAGCATTACCAAATATAGAAAACGCTGTATGTAGTGATTGAAAATTAGCTTTAAAACAGGTTCATGAAGTAGCGTTTACATTTTAACAGTGGAGTAACCCATGGTTCCGACTGAAGAAGTTGCGAAAACTGGCGAAGATAAGAAAGGTGTCTCCGCACCTACCATCACGCTTCCGAAAGGTGGCGGCGCTATTCATGGCATGGGCGAAAAATTTGCCGCCAATCCGGTTACCGGCACGGGTTCAATGAGCATACCGATTGCAACCTCCCCAGGTCGGTCTGGTTTCGGGCCTCAACTTTCCTTGTCTTATGATTCCGGTGCGGGCAATGGCCCTTTTGGCTTAGGCTGGAATCTGTCACTGCCTTCCATTACACGAAAAACTGACAAAGGCCTTCCCAAATATCAGGATACTGATGAATCGGACGTTTTTATCCTCTCTGGTGCGGAGGATTTGGCGCCTGAGTTCGAAAAAGATGCTGGTGGCAACTGGGTGTTCGATTATGGCAAACAGGTAATTCACGAGAAACCCCGTACGGTTGATGGTGTTATTTACCAAATTCGCAGTTACCGCCCCCGAATCGAAGGGCTGTTCGCCCGTATAGAACACTGGGTTAACCAAGCTGACCCGCAGGACAATTTTTGGCGTTCCATCTCCAAGGACAATATCACCACCTGGTATGGTAAAACTGCTGAAAGCCGGATTTCTGATCCTCTTGATGCTACCCACATTTTTTCCTGGTTGATCTGCCAAAGTTACGATGACAAAGGTAATGTCATTGTTTACGGCTACAAAGCTGAAAACTCAGATAAAGTTGATCTATCCCTAGCAAACGAGGCTAACCGAAGTGATGAAACCCGTTCTGCCAATCGCTATTTAAAACACATTCGCTACGGTAACCACAATCCCTATCTCCCTATCCTTTCTGTGGACAAACGTTGGCCAATTCCGCCAGGTGCCGAAGCCTTAGATGGCAGCAAAGACTGGTTTTTCGAAGTGGTTTTCGATTACGGTGAGCATAATGAGACCCTTCCGCTGCCCCATGAGGCTGCAAAAAAATGGCCAGTTCGGAATGATCCGTTTTCTACCTATCGGGCTGGGTTTGAAGTACGTACCTACCGCCTATGCCGACGGGTGTTAATGTTCCACCATTTTCCTGGTGAACCGGGTGTCGAAGCCAATTGCCTGGTGCGTTCCACGGATTTTAACTATTCCTACGAGAATGATCCTAAAAATGCCAAGAACCCTATTTATTCTGATTGTACCGGATTATGGGGTCGGTCGAAATTCCCTGAGCGAGGCGGAAATCAACAGATTTTGTAACCAATTATCATGGTACGAGTAGCCAT
>SBAV01000071.1 GCA_005239965.1 Methylobacter tundripaludum | reverse complement strand
GTATTACGGATAAGCACTGATAAAAATCCGTATATCTGCCTAATTTACGTCATCAGTGTTTTCACATGATAAACAGTATATTTCCGTGTCTTTCGTACTTTCCGTGGACAATAATTAACATCAGGGAAATTGTTCATCCACTGTTCATATCCAACGGGTACGCTAGCGGGCAGTTTCAGTCACTGGGTTTATGTATAATACATCGCGTCAACTCAAACAATAATGTAAGGATATGGCAGAAAAAACCACCAAAAAACGTAGTTCTCGCTATGGAACCAAAGCAAGATTCCGCAAATCACCTAAGCAAGGCTCGCATTGGCTCAGAAATCTATCGTTAGCGGTTTTACTGGGCGGTGGCGTGGGTTTAGCCGCTTATATCGGCTATCTGGATTATAACGTCCGTACCCAGTTTGAAGGCAAGCGCTGGGCGATTCCGGCACGGGTTTATGCAAGTCCAGTAGAATTGTACGCAGGACAACGTCTGGGCGTGGCTGCGTTTGAAAATCTGTTAAAACGCCTGCATTATCGCCAGGACGATTTACTCTCCATAGAAGGGACTTATGTCAGGGACGGCCAGCACATCAGCGTAAAAACACGGGATTTCAATTTTTGGGACCAAGCGCAAACCAGTGTAAAGATGAGCCTCGATTTTACTGAGGGCAGCATCGCAAAAATCACCGATTTAAAACAATCCAAAGAACTGGCGCTGGTGCGGTTAGAGCCGGTACAGATCGGCAGTTTTTATCCCCGCATCAAAGAAGATCGGGTGTTAATTAAGTTGGATGAAGCGCCAGAGCCCTTGATTAAAGCCTTGCTGGCTTCGGAAGACCGTGATTTTTACAAGCATTATGGCATTTCGGTGCGCGGTATTGTTCGTGCGCTGTGGGCGGATGTTCGCGCCCGCGGCTTGGTGCAGGGTGGAAGTACTATTACCCAGCAGTTAGCCAAAAATTTCTATTTGTCTCCAGAGCGGCGGTTGTGGCGTAAAATCAGGGAAATCCTTATGGCGCTGATTTTGGAATACCGCTACAGTAAAAATGAGATTCTGGAAGCCTATTTAAACGAAATCTATTTGGGGCAAGATGGCTCCAATGCCGTGCATGGTTTTGGGCTTGCCAGTGAGTTTTATTTTGGCAGTCCGCTAAAAGATTTATCCTTGGACAAATTGGTTACTCTGGTTGCTTTGGTACGGGGGCCTTCCGAGTATGATCCTCGGCGCTACCCTGAACGCGCCCTGCAACGGCGCGATCTGGTGCTGGATGCCATGGTGGCGCAAAAATACCTGACGCTTAAGCAGGCCATGGCGGCCAAAGCACAGCCTTTAAGTGTGATCCCGCGTACGCACCGTGCTTCCAACCGTTATCCGGCGTTTCTGGATTTTATCAAACGGCAATTAAAGCAGGATTATAAAGAAGAAGACATTACCTCTGAAGGCTTGCGGATTTTTACCACGCTGGATACCCAGGTTCAGGATACGCTGGAAGCGACGGTGACCAAAAAGCTGGCGCAACTGGAAAAACTTCCCCATGCCAATCAGTTGGAAGCGGCAGTAATCGTAACGCGTCGCGATAGCGGGGAAATCGCCGCCATCGTCGGCGGGAAGGATGATTCCGGCGAAGGCTTTAATCGTGCGCTGGATGCCGTCCGGCCTATAGGCTCGCTCATAAAACCGGTTATTTATCTGACGGCACTGGAAAAACCGGACAAATACACCATCACCACGCGGGTCAGTGACGCGGAAATTCATGTTAAAAACGAATCGGGGCAAGACTGGAGTCCGCAAAATTACGATCACCGTGAACATGGGCACGTACCTTTGCATACGGCCCTGGCAAAATCATACAATCTGGCGACAGTACGCGTGGGTATGGATGTCGGGATTGCCAGAACGGCGAAGACACTGAAGGGCATGGGGGTTAACCGGGAGCTGGAGCTGTATCCGTCTTTGCTGTTGGGCGCGTCATCATTAACACCAATTGAAGTGACACAAACATATCAAACGCTGGCCGGAGATGGTTTTTTAACACCCATTAAAGGTATTCGGGCGGTAGTGTCACCGGAAGGCGAGCAATTACAAAGCTATCCTTTCGTTGTCAAGCAAGTCGTTGATCCTGCGGCAACGTATATCGTTAATACCATGTTACAAGGTGTCATGCATGAAGGCACCGGGCATTCGGCTTACGAATCGTTTCCTAAAGATTATGGCCTCGTCGGTAAAACCGGCACCACCAATGATGCAAAAGACAGTTGGTTTGCAGGTTACACCGGTGATTATCTGTCTGTTGTCTGGATAGGACGCGATGATAACAAACCGATAGCTTTAACCGGATCGACAGGCGCATTGCCGGTGTGGACGGCGTTGATGAAACAAATTTCAACACAACCTGTGTTGTTAACGCCGCCTGATAACGTCACTCTAACCTGGATTGATCCACGCAATGGCTTACTTGCGAATAAAGCCTGCCGGGGCGCACGGGAATACCCGTATATCACAGGTTCCGCGCCTACGGCGTATTCAGCCTGCGGTGCTGCGGTTATCAAAGAAGATAAAAAATGGTTTGAAGACTTGTTTACCGAATAATTAGCCCAGAGTATTTTAATGAAAAAAACTAATCTAACCTGCTTCCTGTTAATTACGCTGATGCTGTTCAGTAGCGATTATGTGTTTGCGCGCGCAAGTACTGAAGTCAAGCCGGTTGTGCAACTGAAAGCCTTTTTGTTGGCTTCAAAATCATTGACTGCTGATTTTAAGCAGGTTTCCATTAATGAAGCAGGCCAGCCTACCCAAACCAGCTATGGCGTTTTTTATTTGCAGCGGCCCGGCAAGTTTCGTTGGGATTATCAAAAACCTTTTAAGCAAGAAATTGTCTCCAATGCCGGTAAAGTGTGGTTTTACGATACCGATCTGGAACAGGTGACGGTTAAAAAAGTCGATGAATCTTTGGGTTCAACCCCAGCCCTTTTGCTGAGCGGCGATGTGGCGCTGGAAGAAAAATACACTATCGAAGATCAAGGTGTAGACGGCGAAATGCGCTGGACAAAACTAACGCCAAAAAGCCAGGACAGCAGCTTTAAATATGTCCTGATCGGCTTTAATAAGCAGACTATTGCCGGGATGGAATTGAATGATAACTTTGGCCAATTGACGCGCATTTATTTTTCCAATGTTTTGCTTAACCCGCCCATAAAACCGACCTTGTTTGAATTTGTGCCTCCCAAAGGGGTTGATGTTTTTGGGGATTAGAAAAAATTTTGATTATCCACCGAAACCAAAAGTAGGCGCTTCCAAGCGACACGAAAGGCACGGAATAAAAGATGTAGAAAAGGTGTTTGCCGAAATGCATTTGGGTTTGCCATGTAATTTCGCACGCTATCCAAAAGTAATTGATACCCTTATTAAATTATGACAATTTCCGTGCTTTTTGCGCTTTCCGTGGACAAAATAAATATCAAAAAGGTAATCCTGCGTGTCCTTGTTTGCTGATTTAGCCAAGCCTTTGGCCGATAGGATGCGGCCAACGTCGTTAAAAGATTACGTCGGGCAAGCGCACATCCTAAAGCCTGGCAAGCCGCTTTATGAGGCGATTAATTCCGGTCGGTTGCACTCGATGATTTTTTGGGGGCCACCGGGCACAGGCAAAACAACGTTGGCGCGGTTGATTGCCCAACATTCCGATGCCGAATTTATGTCGATTTCAGCGGTATTGGCCGGCGTTAAGGAAATTAGGGCGGCTGTGGCGGAAGCGCAAAAAATTCAGCAAGAGCAACATAGACGCGCCATTTTGTTTGTGGATGAAGTGCATCGCTTCAATAAATCGCAACAGGATGCGTTTTTACCACATGTGGAAGATGGCACCCTTTATTTTATTGGCGCAACTACCGAAAACCCTTCATTTAGCCTGAACAATGCGTTATTGTCCAGGGTGCGTGTCTATGTGCTCAACGCTTTAACAGCCGATGATTTACTCAACGTACTGAACAAAGCCTTGAGTGATGAACAATATGGCTTGGGTGCGTTAAACATAGACATGAGCGATACGGTCAAACAGCAATTTGCCCAAGCTGCTGATGGTGATGCCCGTAGGTTGCTCAATTTACTGGAAATTGCCGTCGAACTCGCCGCCGCCAAAGGTAGCAACAGCGTAGATGATGTTTGCGCCAAGGAAGTCCTCTCTGGCGGTGTGCGGCGTTTTGATAACCAAGGCGAAGAATTTTATAATCAAATTTCAGCATTGCATAAATCAGTACGTGGCAGCTCGCCCGATGCGGCGTTGTACTGGTTATGCCGCATGATCGATGCCGGGTGCGACTTGGCTTATTTGGCGCGGCGTATCGTCCGAATGGCCTCGGAAGATATCGGTAATGCTGATCCTAGAGCCTTGCAAATCGCCATCAATGCCTGGGAGGCACAAGAACGCTTGGGCAGTCCAGAAGGCGAGCTTACTTTGGCGCAAGCGGTGATTTATTTGGCCTGTGCATCCAAAAGCAATGCGGTTTACGTGGCTTATAATGCGG
>SBAV01000403.1 GCA_005239965.1 Methylobacter tundripaludum | reverse complement strand
GCCTGGCCGTGCTGGAACAGGGGTCATGGCCTACGCGGTTCAGGTCAAGTCGGGGGGTAGTGAGGCCCACCAAAGCGCCAACGATATTGAGCTGTGGGGCGGTAATGGTTATGTTGCCGTTAGTACCGTCCGGTGCTGCCGCCTGAATGACGTTGGTGCCAGAGTTAGGTGCAAACGTTAATGGGGTATTGCCCCCTCTTTGCAGATTGGCGCTGCTTGCAACCAGCTGTTTAGTGGTTAAAGTAATTTTGCCGCCCTTGGCCTTATTTTCATCATTTGCATCATTTTTTGCATTGGTATTGGCCTGGATGAAGCCCGTATCCATCACCAACACGTCGGCATTCATAATAATGTCGCCGCCATTGCCGTTTTCTTTGCTGGCAACTGAGGTGGTTACTTGGCTGTTATGCAGTCGTGCCCAATCTTTGGCATTGATGGTTATGGGGCCACCATCACCTTCGTTAGCGGAAGTTCTTATTGCACTGTTGTCTAAACTCAGCTGCGATGTATTAATTTGAATTGGATTGGCAGGAATGTTGCCCAATGATTCGGCAGTGATCTGGCTGTTGTTTTTAAGTTCTATATGCGGTGCAATAATGATTAGCGTTGGCTTCGTTTGTGCAGAATTATTGGCAAAATCATCTGAACGAATAGTAATTTGACCTGCATTCATTGATAACGCCTTGGTTGCCGTAACGTTCACAGACCCTACGCTACCCGTGGCATTTTGTAATGAACCTGACAGGACACCGGTAATAAACCCTGGGTTCTTAGCCCCATCAATCCGTATGGTTCCAGCGTTAACATTTACCGATCCGGCATTGCCCTGTGCGAAAGTGCTTGAATCGATTTGGCCATTATTGATCAGCGCTAATTCGTCTTTTACTGTGACATTTACTAGGCCAGCATTGCCACTGGAATTAGGTCGGGCACTGGAAACGATACCTGTGAGATATTTTGAATCTTGCCCATCAATTCGCATCGTCCCAGCCTTAACATCTGTATTGCCGGCATCACCCTTGGCATAAGTGACTGAAGAAATTGCTCCACCATTGAGTATCGCCAGTTGGTTTTGAGCCGTAACCAGGATTAGACCGGCATTGCCTTTGGAATTAAATTGAGCGCTGGAAATGATACCTGTGAGATATTTTGAATCTTGTCCATCGATGTGTATCGCCCCCGCTTTAACATCTGTATTGCCAGCATTACCCTTGGCGAAAGTGCTTAAAGAAATTGCTCCCCCATGGAGTATCACCAGTTGGTTTTGTGCGGTGACCTTTACCGTACCGGCATTGCCACTGGAATTAGGTTGGGCACTGGAGTTGATACCTGTAGTAGTTTTTGCACCTTGCCTATCGATTCGTATGGCGCCCGCCTTAACGTCTATATTGCCAGCATTACCCTTGGCAAAAGTGCCTGAAGAAATTAAGCCACCATTTAGTATCGCCAGTTGGTTTTGTGCGGTGACCCTCACTGTACCGGCATTGCCACTGGAATTAGGTTGGGCATCAGAGGAGATACCTGTGAAATTTTGTGAACCTTGCTCATTAATTTGTATCGTCCCCGCCTTAATATCTATACGGCCCGCATGACCATTGGCGTAAGTATCTGATCTAATTGTTCCACCATTGATTATTGCCAGTTCTTTTTGGGCTGTGATCTTCACCGTACCGGCCTTGCCACTGGAATTGCGGCCAGCATCGGAGGAGATGCCTGTGAAATAGGGTGAATCTTGCCCATCAATTCGCATGGCTCTTGCCTTAACGCCTACATTGCCTGCATTTCCCTTGGCAAAAGTGCTTGACTGAATTTCTCCCCCATTGAGTATCGCCAGTTGGTTTTGGGCTGTGACTGTCAGTTTACCAGCGTTGCCACTGGAGTTAGGATTAGCACTGGAGAAGATACCCGTGAAAACTTTTGCACCTTGGCCGTCAATTCGTATATTCCCCGCCTTAACATCTGTATTTCCAGCATTACCCTTGGCAAAAGCGCTTGAAGAAATTAATCCACCATTAATTATCGCCAGGTCATTTTGTGCCTTTAGTGTCACCGTACCTGCGTTACCTGCGCCTGTGGCATCGCTTGTTACCCGAGTATTATTCAGGCTTAAGCTGCCCAGCTGCATATCTATGCCCTGGTTTGCCGGCATGTCCACATTACCTTTATTATCCGCATAAACATCACTGTCTTTAGCCACCACATCCCCCGCCCGTACCGCAACCCGACCCTTGCCGTTACCGGAAGCATCCAACGCAGTAGTCTTCAGGGAAATTCCGCCTTGCAAGGCATGGCTGGGCAATGCCGTAACGCCAACAGCCTGCTTGGCATCTCCCGCAGCCACCAATTGCAAATCCATGCCGTCGCCGGTAAGTTTTGCCTTGTCCATATTGATCTGGGCGGCACTTAACTGCACGGTAGCCCCTGATCTAAACACCAGGTCCGCGCCATTGACGGCCATCGTCCCCGTTTGTTTGCCAACAAAACCAAACGCCCCAGGTGCAGCCATGCTTAAGGTATTTCCCTGGGGATGCACGGCGCTAAACCGCCCGCCATCGGCAAATTGCAATTCCCCGGCCGTACTGGCATAAAACGCCCCGGGCACATCCACCTGTGCATGCTGCCCAAACACAATCCCTGCGGGATTGATGAAATAAAACGCGGCGTGGCCGATGTCCGACTTTAATGTGCCGTCTATACTGGACAGCTCGCCGCCCGTCACCCGGCTGATGACATTTTTGATGGCATCGTTGCCGGTAAACGTGGCGCTTTGCGACTGGTTCAGATTGAAGCGGCTGAAACTATGGAACAGGTTGTTGCCACGTAGCACACCCAAATCCTGGCCAATGCGAAACTGGGGCCCTTGTAAGTGCAAGGCAGGGCCGACCGTGCCATCGGTGGTTATTTCCGCCAGGCAGGGTGTTAAGCTGATACCGAAACTGATACCAACGGCGATAGCTGTGTTCTTCATACGTTGCCTGTTTTTAAGATGCGGGAGATTACATCGCTCATTTTTAGGAGAGTGTC
>SBAV01000390.1 GCA_005239965.1 Methylobacter tundripaludum | reverse complement strand
TGTGGTCCGTCAGATTGCCATCAATTTACTCAAAAAAGAAGACACTCCCAAGTTAAGCATCAAAAGAAAACGCTTTTTGGCTGGATTGGATGACTTTTTTAGAGAAAAAATTTTATGTGCAGCGTGAAAATTATATGCGCTTGCCCTGCACCTGAACCCACAAAGGGAACTGGTTCTCCCAAAAAATGGATTTCCGTTACGCCAGCAATGGCATCGGGTATTACAAATCATGTATGGACAACGGCAGAATTATTATCTTACCGAGTACCAGCAAAATTCATGGATCAGATGTCAACGATTAAACCGTTGTTTGCTTTTCCTGAAAAAAACCATCAAGTAAAATAAGGGACAATACCCAAACTTAAACTTAAGGAAAAAACAATGAGTAATATTCATCTTATCGGCGGCGAAAAAGGCGGCGTAGGCAAATCGGTCGTAGCGCGCGTGCTGGCACAATTCATGATTGACAAAAAAACACCGTTTATCGGTTTTGACACCGACCGTTCGCAGGGTTCTTTACTGCGTTTTTATACAGATTATGTTTCGCCCACCATCATTGATAATTACGAAAGTCTGGATGCCATTATAGAGGCCGCCTCAGCGAATCCTGAACAACGCATTCTGGTTGATCTGGCGGCGCAAACACATCACCCGCTGGCAAAATGGATAGATGAGTCCGACGTACTGGAGTTGGCAGAAGAGCTGGGAATTACCCTGTACTACTGGAATGTAATGGACTCTGGTAAGGATTGCGTCGACTTGCTTGACAAGCTGCTTAATCAATATGGCTCGCGCATGAAGTATATACTGGTGCAGAACCAGCTGCGTGATGACAACTTTACACTTTTAGAATCATCCGGCGTTAAAGAGCGTGCATTGGCGCTAAATGCCAGGGTTATTACCGTGAAACGGTTGCATCCCCCCGTAATGAACAAGATTGACGGCAACAGCTCCAGTTTTTGGGCTGCCAGGAACAAGGACACGGAAAATTTGAATACCTTGGGCTTACTGGAACGCCAACGCGTCAAAGTGTGGCTGAGACAGGTGTATGAGCAAATTCAATGGGTGGGTCTTTGATGCCATTCAACAAGCATCCCATTGGAACAATCGCCGGTTAATTCGTATGAAATTGAGGGTTAGTTGTCATCTTCGTTTCCAAGTAGAGGAGCCAACAGCCTTGATTTTAATGTTACGTCCCCTCAGCGGTGCACAACAAAAAATTGCACGATCCAGTTATACCGTTGAGCCGCCTAGCGTGCAGATAACCGAGAGCAAAGACAGCTATGGAAATTTCTGCCAACGCCTGGTTGCTCCCCCCGGCGAGTTTATGATTCATACGGCCTTTGATGTGATAACTGCGGAAAATATGGATAGCGCACCCGGGGCTTATTTTGTTGAAATCCAGAATCTCCCTGACCTAGTTCTTCCCTTTTTGTTACCGAGCCGCTATTGCGAGTCTGACCGGTTTGGTGATCTTGCCAGAGAGATAGTGGCCAATGCACTGCCAGGTTACGACCAGGTTAGTGAAATTGCTGCCTGGGTTCGTCATTCTATAAGGTATATTCCAGGATCCAGCGATTCTCCGCTCTCGGCGATTGAGATTCATCACCGTGGCTATGGGGTTTGCAGAGACCTTGCCCAACTGGCCATCACCTTATGCCGAAGTATCAGTATACCGGCGCGGCTGGTGGTGGGTTATCTGTACCGGCTTGAACCGATGGATATGCATGCCTGGTTTGAGGCTTATGTGGGTGGGCGATGGTATGCTTTCGATCCCACTCAAACTGAATTACGTGGCGGCAGGGTGATTATTGCTTTTGGACGGGATGCGGCTGATGTGTCGATATTTCATCAGTTTGGCCTGGGTTGTATGTTGAGTAACATGGATGTCCAGGTTAACTTGCTGGGGTATTCTCTCTAAACACACCTGTAAGCACTGTTTAGAAAAACATTTATTAAGAAATATCGGCGTATTTATAGATAAGAAAAATCAGGTGGGATAAAATGCCGAACGTTTTACGTTTTTGCCAAACTCTTTTAAATTTATGACTTATTGTATTGCGGCTTCTATAGACGAAGGTCTTATTCTGGTTTCTGACTCAAGAACCAATGCAGGTATTGATAACGTCAGCACGCATGGAAAAATGCATGCGTTTGATACGCGGAATGATCGAAAGATTGTTTTACTCAGTGCGGGTAATCTTGCTACCACCCAGGCTGTTTTGGAACAACTGCACCGCGATAAAATAAAAGATGCTGAAGTTAATTTCAATACCGTGGAATGCTTGTCTGAAGCGGCGGATTATTTAGGCCATATCAGTGTTGAAAAGCAAAACCAGCATAAAAACATTGAGGGGCAGTCAGCATTCAACCCTTCCGCTACTTTTATATTGGCGGGCCAAATCGGCAATGAGCCGCATGGCGCCTATATGGTGTATGCAGAAGGAAACTGCATAACCACCTCAGCCAATACAACTTTTTTGCAAATCGGTGAAAGTAAATATGGCAAACCCATCCTGGATAGGTTCCTTAAACTGGACACATCCATAGACGAAGCTGCGCGTTGCTGTCTGGTCTCAATGGACTCTACCATACGCAGTAACGCCAGTGTCGGGCCACCGGTAGAAATGCTGATTTATCGTGCAAACAGCTTTAGTCTGGATGATTATTATTGTTTTGACGACGATAATGACTACATGTTACAGCTGCGCCGAAACTGGGAAAATAAGCTGCGGGAAGCGATTAGGGCATTACCTCCCTTAGAACGATCATACGTCAAGCGTATGCGCATTAATTTATAAGTATCCGTTCAGTCCCTTTCTTTGAAAAAGAAGGGTTAAAGGAGATTTTTAAAATGCGACTATCTCCTTAAAACAGACAATCAATAAAATATAGTGGCTAACCTGTAACTGATGACGTAAAAAACCCGTAAGGCGGTTTCGTGTGCGCAAACTGCCTTACGGATGGATGATTAAATCTGGGGTTATGTTTCAGACTATAGAATCTGTCATTTTGTGTTGGCGTAATATTGGCGGGTTAAAAGTTAATATTAGCCGATAACCAAATTTTCTGGGTATCGCTGCTGGGTGCAGGCAACCCCGTAGTTGCATTCGCGTATGCAGGGTTGTCACCTGCATTATAATAAGCATATTTAGCCAGCAGTGAATAATGCTTGCCAAACTTTTTGACCAGTTGGAAATCCCATTCGTCGCCGAAATCAAGCTGTCCGGTATCATCGGAAAAATCGTGATAAACGCCGGTCAATACCAGATCGCCGCGTTGGAAAGGCACCATAACCGTGCCGAAAACATCACGGATACCATTGTTTGGGGTAACCAAGAATAAATCCGCCCAACCCTGGAACGCATGGTTGGTACCCAGTGGCGTATCAAAATGCCTGTCTTTACCGGAGCCGTTCAGTTGCTCCATCGCGCCCTGGAATATCACATTATAAGCGCTAAATCCCCCCATAATATTGAAACGGGTTGCATCATAAGGGGTCTTGCCGTGCCCATAGTCGCTTTGATGGCCCCATTCCGCCGTATAGACCAAGCCAAAGTTGTCGCTGATCTTGATGGATTCCAACGGCTTGGCGCAACAGGTGGCCCGCAGGCCGTAAGTTTGGCTGGATTTTTCATAATTTTCGGCTTCCGTGTAATCCAGCCAATAGCCATAACCAATAATATTGCCATAGTCGCCCATTTTATAGTTGACATTCAGAAAAGGTGCTTCGATATTTTCGGTAGTTGCTGTAAAAGTTTGGACATTACCGATGTAACCGGCATTCACCACCAAACCAAACAGTTGCTGGTTATTGTGCGTCAGCAGTACAGAGTCATAAGTCGTTTCCATTTGCCGCCAGCCGACGTTGCCAATGAAACGGTCGTCATCAAACTTTATGCGTTGCCGCCCCACTTTGATGAGGGTGTCTGGAATGCCGTTATAACTGATCCATAATTGGTTAAGCTCACTCTTTTCAGGATCGGCAATGGTCGAATAGCCGATGTCGCCGTTGCGCGTGCTGTTGTAATCTTCCACCATGGCCAGATCACCTTCGTATTCGGCATAACCCTGAAAGCCATAAAATGTCGGCGATAATAACCCTGCACGTAAGCGGGCAGTAAAGCCATTGGCAGTTTTAAGCGGAGCCTCCTCTTGATTGACATTTTCCCAACGGGTGTTCAGGTCGAATTTGACCGCGCCGTTTTTACCGTAATGGTAAAAGTTAAGGGCATCTTCTATCGCCTGGGTCGGGCTTACTGCGTAGGCGGAACTGCTGGCTACCGACAGCGACAATACTGTCACTGACAGCGGCAGATTAAATAATGGCTTGGACATGGCATTTCCTTGTAAAAAATAAAGCGATATTAATGGGTATGGTCACATTCTATAAGAAAGCTTAGTATGCTTTCCCGATATTTGTAATAATCAGGGTGGGCTAATAACGCTTTTCGTGAACGGGGCCTGGGCAGATCGATGTCCTGGATTTTGCCGATTTTGGCGTGCGGGCCGTTGGTCATCATCACTACGCGGTCAGCCAGAAGAATGGCCTCGTCCACATCGTGCGTAACGACAATAGCTGTGACATGGGTGCGTTCCCAAACCTCCATCAACACTTCCTGCAGTTCCCAGCGCGTTAATGAATCCAGCATGCCAAACGGTTCATCAAGCAACAACAGCTTGGGAGATAGCGCAAAAGCCCGGGCAATGCCTACCCGTTGCCGCATTCCGTTAGACATGTCGGCCGCTTTTTTATGCAGCGCGTCGCCCAAGCCAACGCGGGTTAGATAATATTCAACAATTTTTTTCCGCTCGCCCTGGGTAGCATGTGGGTAGACATTATCAACCCCTAACATGACGTTGTCAAAGGCAGTCAGCCACGGAAACAAACTGGGGGCTTGGAACACCACGCCACGGTCTGGGCCAGCCGTGGTGACCTCCCGGTTGTCCAGAATAATGACACCCTCGGAAATGTCGTTTAAGCCAGCGGTCATGGACAACACCGTCGATTTTCCGCACCCTGAATGGCCGATAATGGCAATAAACTCGCCTTTTTTCATTTTCAGGTCAAAGCCGTCCACCACTTTAACCGTGCTGTTGCCATCGGGTGTGGGGTAAGTTTTGGAGACTTTGGAAAATTCCAGATACCGTGGGTACGGCATATCCACAGTAGCGCTGCTTAGCGGCGATTTTTCCACCTCCCAATCACTGCGTGTGTTGGGCTTAACTTTGGGCAAAAACAAATGTTTTTGCTGCTCAACCTGGTTTTTCTCAACACCGATGGCCATTAAATAGCGGGTAATTTCAGCGCGGCATTGTTTGAACGTTTCATTATGGTTCAACGCCGTCCGGTTGCGGGGCCGTTCGATAGTGATAGGAAACTCCGGGCCAAATGTTGCATCAGGGCCAGGATTTAGCGGAATGACCCGGTCGGCCATATAAATGGCTTCATCGACATCGTTGGTAATCAGGATGACGGTTTTCTTTTCTTGTTCCCATATTTGCAGAATTTCATCTTGCAGGTTGCCGCGCGTTAAGGCATCCAGTGCACTGAGCGGCTCATCCAACAGCAAAATATCGGGATTGGCCGCTAGCGCACGCGCAACGTTAACGCGCTGGCGCATACCGCCGGACAGTTCCGCAGGTTTCTTGTCCATCGCCGCACCCAGGTTGACCATGCGCACATAGTGTTCGATGTGTGCCTTGCGTTGCCCTGGTGTCCAATGTTTGAAAATCTCATCGACCGCCAAGGCCACGTTCTCATACACAGTCAGCCAGGGCATCAGCGAGTAATTCTGGAATACCACGCCACGATCAGGGCCGGGGGCGGTAATGGTTTGTCCCTGTTTTAACAGCTCGCCGCTATCAGCCTGAATCAAGCCAGCAATCAAGGAAATCAGCGTGGTTTTACCGCTGCCGGAAAAACCGACAATAGCGATAAATTCACCTTGCTTGATCGTCAGGTTGATATTTTTCAGGATGGCCGTTTTGTTGTTGCCTTCACCATAAGATTTACAGACATTTTTTAGCTCGACCAACGGTAAGCAGGGATCATTAGAAGGTGCAGTTGGCATAGCTTTGCTTTTTAACTCAATGACTTTAAGTTTTGCGGCGGTCATGATGGTCTCCTGATTAAATCGCTTTACCGAAGGAAAAAACTTTTTGCAGGGACAGCATGACACGATCGAGAATAAAACCGATGATACCGATGGTAAAAACCGCCACCATGATTCTGCCCAGCGAATTGGAACTGCCGTTTTGGAACTCATCCCAGACGAATTTGCCTAAGCCGGGGTTTTGCGCCAGCATTTCGGCGGCAATCAATACCATCCAACCTACGCCCAGCGACAGTCTCATGCCGGTAAAAATGTACGGCATGGCTGACGGGATGATAATTTTCCTGATCTGGGTACTCCAGTTAAGGCGCAGGACTTTGGCAACGTTGGTCAAATCTTTATCAATCGAGGACACGCCGACTGCGGTGTTAATCAACGTTGGCCATAGCGAGCACAACGTTACGGTAATCGCCGAAGTAATAAAAGATTTTTCAAACCAGGCATCGTCACCGTTGACATAAACGGCGCTGACAACCAGGGTTACTATCGGCAACCAGGCTAACGGTGACACCGGCTTGAATATTTGGATCAGCGGATTGATCGCCGTATTGACGACAGGACTCATGCCGCATAAAAGTCCCAAAGGCACGGCGACCAAAGTGGCGATGATGAAGCCTGCGAACACCGTGTACAGGCTGGTGAAAATCTTATCCAGATAAGTGGCCTGGCCGTTGTAAGGACGCTCCTTAATGTCCGCATTCGGGTCTTCCGCCAGCTTTTGTTGATTGCGCTCTTGCTGACGTTGATAGTACACAGCCTCTTTGGCTTTTTCAGCAAAATGCTCGTCCAGCAAACCGCCCGCTTCATGCCATACGGCTGAAGGCCCAGGAATTGCGCCCAGGCTGGTATTGACTTGTGCCGCAGAAAAGCTCCAAAGGCCAAGGAATAAGGCGAAGGCGACAATGGGCACGCCCATGATTAAAAATAACTCACGCACTTGTCGGGTGGGATTTTCGCCGGCGAGAATTTTTACCAGGGGAATAAACCAGGTAAGTCCTGTTATGTTAAAAAATCGTATGAGTCGGTTGTTCATGGTGATACCTGCTTGGTTGTGTAAGGCTGTCCGTTCTTAAATGCGTAACTGTTTTTAAAAAGAGGCGCATCCTTGCACCCGATAAACATCCATTGTCGATGAGGGACGCACTGCTTAATCAGTTCGGAAATCTGAATTTCATGGGTACTGTTTGCGGCCCTTACCAATGGCCTCATAAGGATTAATGAAAAGGCAGTAAGCCTTATTCAACGATCTTGCCGCCAACCACTTTCTGGTTGCCTTTTAAACCGATGGCAAATTGCTTTAGGTAATCGTTCGGTTTGGTCGCATCGAAAGTGATGCCGTCGATAAAGTCGGCAGAAGGCGCCTTGATACCGCTCTCACTGTCAGACGGGAAATCACTGGCTTTGGCCTTACCTTCGGCAACCAGGGCTTTAGCGGCAGCCATGTACACATCAGGACGGTAGACCTGTTTGGCGATATCCATGTACCAGGAATCGGGTTTGGCCTCGCTGATTTGTCCCCAACGGCGCATTTGCGTTAAGCTCCATACGGCATCACTGTAGTAAGGGTAAGAACCGTTATGACGGAAAAACACGTTGAAGTCGGGCAACTCCCGTTTATCACCTTTTTCGTATTCAAAAGTGCCGTTCATGCTGTTGGCGATAACTTCGTAATCTGCACCGACATATTGTTTTTGCGACAGCATTTCCACGCCTTCATTGCGGTTTTTATTGCCCTCGGCGTCCAGCCACATTGAGGCACGAATCAGAGCTTTGACGATCGCGATATGGGTTTTCGGGTTTTTCTCCGCCCAGGCTTTACTG
>SBAV01000106.1 GCA_005239965.1 Methylobacter tundripaludum | reverse complement strand
TTAGTTATTGAATAATCAATCAGTTATGTATATATGTTGCTTTTTTGACTTCGTTTTTACCCTTGTAACCAATTGATTATCAATATTAAAAATTTATATGCGGTGGCCCTGTACTTACTCCAAACTGCTTTAGTCAGGTTGGGTTGAGCATGGAGTTAACGGATGAATTTACGCAATTTTTAATTACTATTCCCATCAGTTTTTCATAACCCCCGAAACAATCGCAATATGCGCCAGTTCAGCAACGGAAGACACTTTCAGTTTACTGCGAATTTGCGTACCGTAATTGGCTACTGTTTTATAGCCTAAACACAGCTCTTCAGAAATTTTGTGAGCAGTAAAACCTTTGGCCAATAGCAAAAACACATCGAATTCCCTGGCCGATAATGACGCAATAATGGCGTTGTAATCGGTTTCGGCGGCTTGATCGGCGCTGTTTTTTGAGAAAGCAGGATCAATATATAACTCCCCCGCAGCAATAGCTTGTATCGCCTCTATCAGAACAGACGGCGCACTGTTTTTGCAAATATAGCCTTTGGCTCCTGCCTGTATAGCGCGATTCACATACACCTTTTCATCATGTACGCTGAATGCCAATATTTTGGCGTTGCTGTCTTTATTGCAAATCCGCCGGATAGTTTCAAGGCCGCCAATGCCGGGCATGGATAAATCCATTATCATCACATCGGGGTTATGCTCCAAATACAGCCGCCATGCCGCTTCACCACGATCGGCTTCAGCAATGACTGCAATGTTATCTTCAGTGGACAACAACATGCGAAAACCGGCACGGACGATGGCGTGGTCGTCGACCAGGATAACTTTGACCGGTTCATTCATGACAGGGGAATGCTCGCTAGAATACACAACCCTTGTTGCTGCGAAGCTTGAAAACTTAATTCGCCGCCTAAACTTTTGATTCTCTCTTTCATGCTCAATAAGCCGAAGCCCTGGTTCATGCTGTTGGTGTCACAGCCCTGGCCGTCGTCGGTTACCTGCAATTGCAGGGTGTTTGTCGCAGGATTGATGGCCAGATTGATGTGCGCTTGTGTGGCCTGTGCATGGCGAACGATGTTGGTCAGGCATTCTTGTACCACCCGGAATAGCTGGATGGCGATTTTTTGTTCCAGTTCATCGACATCATTCGAGCAGTCCAAGACCAGTTTTAATTCAGGGTTTCTAAGCGACCAATGATAGACCAAATCTTCCATGCTGGCTTTCAAGCCCAGTTCGGTCAGTATTAACGGATGCAACTGGCGCATCATGGAGCGCACGACCGTAATCAAATGGTTGCAGACTTCGACAATCGTACCGGTAGTTTTTTTAATATCAGCTTTGGGGCGTGCGCAGGTGGCCGCCATGACTTTAATAGCGGTTAATGACTGGCTGAGTTCATCGTGTAATTCCTGGGAAAGCCGTTGCCGCTCGTCTTCCTGTATGGCCAGTGAATGTTGGGTTAAGGCGCGGTTCTCCTGTTGACTGGCGTTGAGTTTGTCAGTCAAATGGTTGATGGCTTTGGCAATGCGGTCATATTCCTGGATGGAAAAATCCGGAAGCTTGTGTTGGTAGTCTTCGGCTTCAATGGTTTTTAGAGCATTGACAATGGTGCCTATGGATTGAAAGGCTTTATTGAACACCAGGTTGACCGCCAAAATGGTAAATAGGGTCAGCAACAATACTGAATTGAAAAAGGCCAGGCTTTCCTGCCAGGCTTCGGTAATTTCATCCAGTGGATTTGCCAGGATAATAAGCGTTAGTTGTTGGCCATCAGCCGCAATAATAGTGCGTTCGGATTTGGGGTGTTCACTTTCAACCAGATGAATAAACCAGTGCGGTGGTGTTTCGTTCGTATATATTGGCTGTTTCTTAGAGCTGAAACGGGTGATGTGGCCATTGGGTTCTTGGAGTTGAATGCTTAAATGCCGTGTTTCTTTCAGGGCATTCAGATGGCCTATCCAATTGATAGGTGTGTGAGTTGCCTGTGAAGTTTGTGAAAAAGTGAAGGAAATAAGTTGTGCCGCCAGGTTAATGGAGGATTCAACTTCGTTATTAACCGATTGCCGCGCCTGCCAGATCGCTATTGAACCGCCTAATACCAGAATACACAGGGAGGACAGCAATATTCTGATGTTGATTTGGTAACGTAAGCTCATTGCCTCCCCGAATGTTATGTCAACTCAAGCAACACCGGATGTATCAAATCAATCGCATTAAAACTGGGTTTTTGTTGGGGAGGCGCGTAGTCTTTATAAACGGATAACGACGAAGGTTCCAGATAGCCTACTATTTGGGCAAGCTCGGACAACGGAATACCCTGGCGAATCAAGTAAACAATATAGTTGTGTCGAATGGCTTCGGCAGTTATTTCTTCAGGATTTTCTAAGCCTGAATCCAGCGCTGCGCGAAAAAGGGCTTTGGCCATATCATCAAAAGACATCGGTTTTATACCCTCCCATACCGGATATGGCTCGGATTGCTCGAACAACTTTTTGAGGGTTCTGGGGATGGCGAGCGTTCTTAATACAGCCCCGAACACCGTGATGGTCGCCATTTCCAGATCAATTTGGTCTGATTTTAAAGAAGCGGCTTCATCGATGGTCAATCCACTCAGCAGTAGGCTAATCAGTTGCTTGCCTTTAAGATTGGTGGCATTAAACAAGGCTTTGAGTTCATGACTGGAAAATTCACGGTAGCTGGGTAGGGTTAGCGTCCTTTTTTTGGCTGGGGCTTGGCTGGATGAGTATGCATTCGTATTGCCAGTTTTGTGAGGCAGCTCAAGATGGCTAATTGCAAAAGGCGGCTGTTTTTGTTTCCGGGTTAAAAAACCAAACAACCACACCAAAAAAATGCTCAGTAATACCGCGCTACCGATGACCATACACGTATCGCCTTGGTAATTCAAACTTATGGGTTTAGCTGGGTAAATGCTATTGATGAAAGTCACGTAGTGGTACTTAATGTCGATGAAATTAAAATTCAGTGTACTTATTCACCTCCCCCCTTGAAAAGGGGGGATTTGAGGGGGATTTTGTCATAAAACCTCCCCTAACCCCTCCTTTTCAAAGAGGGGGACTGAATA
>SBAV01000098.1 GCA_005239965.1 Methylobacter tundripaludum | reverse complement strand
TCATTGAAGCGATGGTAAGCATTTGCCATTCATCTTGGAAAAAAGGAGATGAGCATTGACAAATGATGCAGAAAATAATTTTCTGGTATTTGATGGAGATCAACACCAAAAATTAAATTATCTTTACACTAGAACAATAAGAAATTATTTTTACGCTATTGAATAAAATAATTTTAAATGAAAGAATGCCTTTATCTGTAAAAAATATTTACATTAATCTTAAGAGTCCTAAGCCCATGAAAAAAAAATTATTAGTTCCCGTTTTTGGTGCATTGGCATTGGCAGTGTCATGGCAAGTTAACGTATTTGCCGCGCCTTATGTGAGGTACGAAGTGCATTCACTGCAAGGAAGAAAATCTATTGTTTCCATGCAAAAGGCAATGGTTAAATTAAAAGCGCTGGGTTGCGACAAACCGGTGAGTTGGTATTATCAAAGCGCCATACATGGCGTGCCAATTCCAGGTAAAGATGGCAATCTGGAGACAAATCCGTTGTGCCCTTCGTTTACCAGTGTATCTAAAGTACGGTCAACATGGGCCAAGTGCGGATCGCATAATGAATCAGGCCCGCCGTCGGATATTCATTTTTTGCCGTGGCACAAATTGTATGTCGCGCACTTTGAAAAAATAATCCGTAAATATTCAGCCGATCCTAAGTTTGCATTACCGTATTGGGATTATGAGAAATTTCCTACATTACCGGACAGATTTCAGGCAGGAGCACAGGGCAGCCTTTATGAACAAGCGAGGCTCACATCTTTAAACAGAGGAAAGCCTATTACTGATAATGCACTGAATACAATACGTCAGGACAGCAATGCGCTGCAGGATATTGTTGATTACGCCACTTACAATAACCAAATTAACCATGGCCTGCACGATTTTTTGCACGATTATATTGGCGGCACGGCCACAATTTATAATAAAGTGTACAACCGGAATGTTTCAGCCGGGTTAATGGGCAATGTGCCTTCAGCCGCTTTCGATCCGATTTTTTGGGTGCATCACACTAATGTTGACAGGTTATGGCAGCAGTGGGTCAATGATCATCCAGGGCAAAATATTACCCTCGCTGAACTCAACTCAGTCAGATGGCCTTACAGGTTCTTCCAGAATAACGGGGCTCCCATTAACTACAGTATGGCGCAAGTGTTGGCGGCAATTGAAGCGCCAGATTACGTTTACGATAATCAAGTTAATGCGTCTGCTACTAGCGCTAAGGCCATACCACAACGTTTGGAAGAACATACCATAACGTCCATTCCGCTGAATATTGTAGCAACGGGTTCTGGTCCTGCAAACAGCACACTTAATTTAGCCGATGAAAAGTTGCTGGTTGTCGATAAGACTGCCAATGAACGTATTATATTAAAACTTGATGCGACTTACACAGGAAAACCCAATGGCCGGTATGAAGTTTATGTTAACCTGCCAGAACACATAGCAACAACGAGTCCGGAAGCGAAAAAATACTATACGGGGGCTATTTCGTTTTTTGTTAACGACCCTGATGGCAAGGGGATGGTGAGAGAGTTTCGCTATGACATCACGGACGAATTGGCAATTTCACAACAAGCTCTGAATGCTGTTCATTTAACGGTAGTAAAAACTACTGGTTTGGCAGAAGGTTCGGTTATCATTAAAAATGCCGAGGTGTTGTATCTTAATTAATAGCTAAAAGAGACGTGAAAAAATGGTTCACTACAATATTGCTCTGGTTGCTCTATCTTTTATTGCGGCGGTGATCGGTTCTTTAATGGCCTTAATAGCTACGCGCGATGCACTTTTACGGCCTGCCGATAGCCGTTGTGGTTTAGTGGCTTTGGCGGCGTTATGCTTAGGCGGCGTAGCTATCTGGTCGATGCACTTTATAGGTATGCTGGCATTCGATATGGACGGCATGGAAATGAGCTATAACTGGTGGCTTACCGCTTTCTCGTTTTATGTGGGTGTGGGCGTAGTTTATGTTGGCCTGACCATCATGACTCTTGGGGAATTCGAAGTCTCTAAATTAATCCTGGCTGGTGTTTTGGTAGGATTAGGCGTTGCGGGCATGCATTATACCGGCATGTTATCCATGCAAGTGCAGGCGGATGCTCACTGGAATTGGGCGCTGGTTATTGTTTCGATTGGCATTGCGGTAGCTGCTTCTATTGTCGCATTGTGGTTAGCCGTTCACGTCAAACATTTATGGCAAATGCTGATCAGCGCTGTGGTAATGGGCGTTGCTGTGTGCGGTATGCATTATACCGGCATGGCAGCGGTAGATTTTGTACATAACCCTGCCTTGCCGTATGTAGAATCCATGACGGTGTCTTCATCTGTGTTTTCGTTAAGCATAGCCACCATAGATACTGTGATTGTGGTGGTGGCAATCGCGCAAGCCATGTCGGAAGCTAATCAGCGTAAATTTGCTTAAACCTATTGATTGCGTGTAAAGGTACGTTTAGTTTTTTGCAGATGGCTGCGGCCGCACTTTATTTTTGCCAAACTTATTTGTCATCTCAGTATGTTTGGTTTTAAAGCGCTGAATTTTGCCAGGGTTTTTCAAGCTGCCTTTCGGTTGGAAGCTAGGAATTAAGTGGTGTTTGCCATTGCCGATTAAATCGTTACGGCCCATGTCCTTCAGCGCCTCCCGCAATAGCGGCCAGTTTTCAGGATCGTGATAACGCAAAAACGCTTTGTGTAGACGGCGTTGTTTAACGCTTTTGGGGATGGAAATGTTGTCGGCCTTGTAGTTGACCTTATGCAAGGTGTCTTTACCAGAATGGTACATCGCGGTAGCGATAGCCATCGGCGATGGCAAAAAAGCTTGTACTTGGTCTGCCCTAAAACCGTGGCGTTTTAGCCATACAGCAAGATTCAGCATGTCTACATCAGTAGTGCCTGGGTGTGCGGCAATAAAATAGGGAATCAGGTACTGCTCTTTGCCGGCTTCTTTGGAATATTTATCGAACATTTCCTTAAAACGGTCATAACTGCCCATACCGGGCTTCATCATTTTCGACAGTGGCCCTTGCTCGGTGTGTTCCGGCGCAATTTTAAGATAGCCGCCGACATGATGGGTCACCAATTCTTTAACGTATTCCGGCGATGTTACCGCCAGATCGTAACGTAAGCCGGAAGCTATGAAGATCTTTTTAATGCCCGGCAACGCTCTCGCCCGGCGATACAGCTTAATCAATGGCGCGTGATTGGTGTTCAGGTTAGGGCAAATGCCCGGATAAACGCAGGACGGCAAGCGGCAAGCGGCCTCAATTTTCGGATCTTTGCAAGCCAGGCGGTACATATTGGCGGTAGGGCCGCCTAAATCAGAAATGTGCCCCGTAAAATTAGGCGATAAATCACGGATGTTCTCTATTTCTTTAATAATGGAATCTTCCGAACGGCTTTGGATAATGCGCCCTTCATGTTCGGTGATCGAACAAAACGTACAGCCACCAAAGCAGCCGCGCATGATATTCACGGAGTGCTGTATCATCTCGAAGGCGGGGACATTGGCATTGCCGTAGTTTTTATGCGGTAAACGCGAATACGGCAAATCGTAAACACCGTCCATTTCTTTAGTCGTCAACGGAATGGGTGGTGGATTGAGCCACACCTCCCGCGTACCATGCTTTTGAATTAAAGACCGCGCATTGCCGGGATTGGTTTCACCGTGCATTACCCTTGAGGTATGGGCATACAAAACCGGATCATCTTTAATGGCATCATAGTCCGGTAGGCGAATTACAGTTTTGGTGCGTTTATCCTTAATCAGCTGGCGATCAAAATGAATAGCCTTTTCTTCAGGATTATCCGGCTCTTTTAAATCACAGGCAGGCAGCTCTTGGTAGGGATCGGCTACAGGTGCGATTTTTCCAGGTTTATCAATCTCGGTAGAATCTTTAATCTGCCAGCCGTCCGGTATTTGCTTAACAAAATGCGCCGTGCCACGAATGCCTTTAAAATCGGAAATCGCTTCGCCATTGGCCAAACGATGAGCAATTTCGACAATTTGCCGTTCGGCATTGCCATACACCAGCAAATCGGCTTTGGAATCCAGTAACACCGATTTGCGTACCTTGTCCGACCAATAATCATAATGGGCAATACGGCGCAAACTGGCTTCTATGCCGCCGATGATAATCGGGACATCCTTAAACGCTTCACGGCAGCGGTGCGAATACACGTTAACTGCCCGGTCAGGTCGTTTACCGGCAATGCCATCAGGTGTATAAGCATCATTGGAGCGGATTTTTTTGTCCGAGGTGTAGCGGTTAACCATGGAATCCATGTTGCCGCCGGTTACCCCGAAAAACAGATTGGGTCGTCCCAAGGCGGTAAAATCGGCGGCGCTAGTCCAATCTGGTTGCGAAATAATCCCGACGCGAAAACCTTGTGCTTCCAGCAAACGGCCAATCAGCGCCATGCCAAAGCTGGGGTGGTCGATATACGCATCGCCGGTGACTAAAACTACATCGCAGCTATCCCAGCCCAGTTCGTCCATTTCGGCGCGGCTCATCGGCAAAACCGGCGCGACACCAAAGCGTTGCGCCCAGTATTTGCGGTAACTAAACAGGTTGGGTTCAGATTGGGAAATAGCCGGCATCAGGGTTTTATCACGTTGTTAAGTACACTAGCGTTATGTTTTGCAAGATCTTTCAAAAACAGTGGGAATTCGATTTGATAACGCTGCTCCAGCT
>SBAV01000170.1 GCA_005239965.1 Methylobacter tundripaludum | reverse complement strand
GGTTCTGGCCCTGCCGGTTATACCGCTGCTATTTATGCGGCGCGTGCCAACCTAAACCCTGTCATCATCACCGGCATGCAGCAAGGTGGACAACTCACCACAACGACAGAAGTCGATAACTGGCCTGGCGATGTTGAAGGCTTACAGGGCCCGGATCTGATGGACAGAATGCTAAGGCACGCGGAACGCTTCGAGACCCAAATCATTTATGACCATATTCACACCACCGATTTATCCCAACGTCCATTTACCTTAACCGGCGATTCCGGGGTTTATACCTGTGACGCGCTGATTATTGCCACGGGTGCGTCAGCACGTTATTTGGGGCTGGCTTCGGAAGAGGCTTTTAAAGGTAAAGGTGTGTCGGCCTGCGCCACTTGCGATGGTTTTTTCTACCGAAACAAACCGGTCGCGGTGATCGGTGGTGGCAACACCGCTGTTGAAGAAGCGCTGTACTTAGCCAATATTGCCTCTAAAGTCACTGTTGTTCACCGCCGCGACAAGTTCCGCTCCGAGAAAATACTCTCCGACAAGCTGATTGAAAAATCCAAGACTGGCAATGTCGTCATCGAATGGAATTACACTCTGGATGAAGTGTTGGGTGATGATTCAGGCGTTACCGGTATGCGCATAAAAAGCACTGTCGATGGTTCCACCAAAGACATCGACCTGCACGGCGTATTTATTGCCATCGGCCATACCCCTAATACCAGCATATTTGAAGGCCAGCTGGACATGGATCATGGCTACATTAAAGTGAAAAGCGGTATCACCGGCAATGCCACATCGACCAGCGTAGAAGGCGTATTTGCTGCCGGTGATGTCATGGATTCCGTGTACAAACAAGCCATCACTTCCGCAGGCGCGGGCTGTATGGCGGCATTGGATGCTGAAAAATTGCTGGATGAACAGGCCTAGCCCAAAAACGTGATTCATCCGCCTTATTTTTGTTATTGATTAGTGGAAAAAAACCTTTACTCTCCGTGCGAAACATACTCATGCCACTCACCGTACTGGACCCCAATAATCCTGAACAAGAATTTCCGGCACTCACTAAAGCATTAAGCGTCCCCGATGGTTTGTTGGCCATCGGTGGTTGTTTGTCAATACATCGGCTGTTAAAGGCTTATCGACACGGTGTATTCCCGTGGTTTAACCCCGACGATCCCATTCTGTGGTGGTCGCCTGATCCACGGTTGGTGTTATTTCCACATAAATTGATTATTTCGCGCAGCTTAAAAAAAACGCTACGTAAAGCTGTTGTTTCAGTGACTTTCGACCAAACCTTTGATGAAGTGATTAACGCTTGTGCGGAGCCGCGCAAACAAAGCACCGGTACCTGGATTACTTCAGAAATGAACCGTGCTTACCGCGAACTGCATCGGCTCGGTATCGCCCACTCTGTTGAAACCTGGTGTGATGGCAAACTGGTCGGTGGGCTTTATGGTGTCGGCATCGGACAGGTTTTTTTTGGCGAATCCATGTTTCATACCCAAACTGATGCCTCCAAAATAGCCTTTGCCCGTTTGGTTGCGCAACTCCAAGCCTGGAATTATCAATTGATCGATTGCCAGGTACACACCAACCATCTGATCAGTTTAGGAGCGGAAGAAATTAAGCGCGACCTGTTTAAGAGATTGCTCGATCAGTACTGTGATGGGTATGTCAGCTCACATGCCTGGCAAAACGAATGATTTCTATCCCGTTACTTTTGAATGCAGAACATGAGTGTGGTTATCTTGACCAAAAACAATCACAATCACTTTTTGTTCACCCTGGCTTTGAGCTGACCACCGAAATTTACGCTCGACTTATAGAGCAGGGTTTTCGCCGCAGCGGCGATAATGTTTACACGCCCCATTGCCCGCAGTGCCGTGCCTGCATTCCGGTGCGATTATGTGTCAGTGATTTCAAGCCCAATAGAAGCCAGAAACGCTGTTGGCAGAAGAATGCCGGTACGCAAGTTGCCGTTAAACCCGCTGTGTTTGAACAACAGCACTACGACCTGTATCGTCGCTACCAAGCCACCCGGCATGCTGATGGCACAATGGTCGATGCCAGTCCTGAAGAGTACATTAACTTTCTGGCCAGCACTTGGTGCGATACTGTGTTTGTCGAATTTTCCATACAGGGTACACTGGCGGGTGTCGCAGTTGTCGATCAACTACCTAATGCACTATCAGCGGTCTACACGTTTTTCGACCCGCAATTTTCCAGTTATGGCCTTGGCGTTTATGCCGTACTCTGGCAAATAGCCAGGGCGCAGTTACAAAGACGCGAATTCGTTTACTTAGGCTTTTGGATTAAGGATTGCAAAAAAATGGCGTATAAAAGTAACTACCAACCGCTGCAACAACGGGTGAATAGCCGGTGGTTGGATATGGCGGTTCCCATTCACGATATGCTTCGTGATTGAACATTCACTTTCAGATAAATGCCGGTTCTATGCATAAATTGCAATATTTCAATAGCTGCACTTACATTAGCCCCATTATCCAATGCTATGAAAATTTTCGGGCCTTGCCTGGGCAATGCATAGCCGCAGTTTCAAATTTTTAGCATGTCCGCTGCTCTACAACCTGACCATCAATCACGCATAAAACCACGCTGGCCAAATTACGAAAAATACCGTGCTCAACCACCCCTGGCGTATTATTAAGTAGATTATTAAGCGTCCTGCTGTCCAGTACAGCATCAAACACCATATCCAACACCAAACTGCCGTAAGAAGTCATCACCAAACCATCTTTATTGGCGGTTTGGCGTAAATCGCCACGGCCGCCCAGTAACTCAAGATTGCGTTTGACCATCTGCCAGGCAAAAGGCATGACTTCTATCGGGATAGGGTAGTTGGCACCGATGCGATCAACCCGTTTACTGGGGTCAATCAGCACCCAAAATTGATCCGCCGCACGCGCCAGCAATTTTTCGCGCACCAGATCAAAGCCCCGCCCTTTTAACAAGGTCAAATCAGGCGTGACTTCATCAGCGCCATCGACATAAACATCGATACGATTGATGGTTTCAATGCCCAGTAACGGCAGACTGAGTGACTGCGCCTTAATGGCACTGACCACCGAACTAGACACTACACTAACGCGCAAGCCTTCTTCCCTGCGGCGACGTGCCAGTTCTTCAATAAAATAATTTGCCGTTGACCCGGTACCAAGACCCACCAACATGCCCTCCTTTATCTGTTGGGCAGCATGGTGGGCAACGCGTTCTTTGTCGTTCATGGGATGCTTCTCCAATTGTGTTGAATCGTGTAATACGGGAAATCATAACAAACATTCGGTGAATAAATATTAGCCACTGATAGAAATGTCCGGTTTTTCATACACAAGAAATAGCAAAACAGGTTAATGTTTTATTTTTATGCGATGTGGCTGTAGTTAGTCAGAATGATGCGCTGATACTTTTTTAATCTCCTTATATTTCAAATTATTAGCCATCATGGATTGCCAATTAATCAGGATTGTTAAACACCGTTCACAGTGCTGCCACCCTGATTTTGGCGTTAACAAAGCAGCTCAACGGTGTCAATCATAAAAACACCCCATAGAAAACTTTAACATAATGATTATTAAATAGTATTTGTTGGTTAAGAAAAGCTGATGACCAATGGCAAGCCTAATGCGTATGTTGCGTTTTTTACACAAAAATAACAAACAGGCCAGAAATACACATACAAGATTGAATTTAATAGATTGATTTATATTTAAAATTTAAGGTTGGTACAAATGGTGCTTTAGTTGCTGTATGTTGGCGAAGGTTGACTGATATCATGTCTCGTGGGCAGTTTTCCTGGAATATTGTAACCCCAAGGTAAGGGGTATTTTGAATGCAGGGTTTTAAGCACAAATTTATTGACTCTAGCCATGCAAGGAGAGCACTGCCATTAAGTTAAGCAAGAAAGCTCCCTCTCCTGCTGGAGAGGGCTGGGGTGAGGAGAATAAAATCAACAATTTAAATTCCCCTCATCCCAACCTTCTCCCTCTGGAGAAGGGGGCGTGTTCTTAACTTAATGGCAATGATGCAAGGAGAGTAAAGAGATTGAATAAATAGTCTATTTATAAACGGATTGAATTAACTCAAATGAATACAGGATTAAGATTATGAAAACAAACATGCAACAACTTGCCACTTCTATGTCCATGCTGATTTTGCTGGTTGCAACCATAGCGGATGCCCGTCCTATTGTTCTGCCGGCTACTGTTGGCTCAGGTCAAAGCGGAACTTTTACAGTAACTGCTGATAAGCAGATCATCTTAACCGGAAATCCCGTTAGCTTAACGACCTCTCTGCCTTCAAACGGTGATGTGGCAAATGGGGCAGCGCGGTTTGTGGGTGGAACCCTCCAATATGCCGACGGCAGCACGACTGTTGATGGCAAAATGGCCCGAGTGATCTTAGACAGCCAAATTAAGAACGGCCAAGTGAGTTATATCATCAAAGGACTGGTCTATGGCAAGTTAACGCAGAGTGGCAACGTTGTTGATGTTAACGGCGATTTTTCAGCCAGCACCAAGCCCGTACCGGAAGGCACGCCACTGGAGCTGGCGCAGGTAGATTTCAGCCATCTTCTGCTGACCATACATTCCAATATAACAATACCCAAGTACAGTAATTAGTTATTCGCAAATCAGGCGGATGCATTTTTTTCGGGCCAATTTTGGGGCATGCAGAAAATCCTTATAGACTAAATTCTCTTTGTCTGCCTGATCTAATTTTTTTCTTTCCGTGACCCAACGTCTCTGGAAGTACTCTAAAAAAAGGTCTGGCATGTTCCATTTTTCTGACTCAAAAGAATAGCTCGTATTGCATTTGAGTTCAGACTGCCAGTGTAAATAGGGCATTCTTCCAACCGGCTCGGACAGATAAAAACTGTTATAAATTTCCACGATTTTTGCCTTATTGCGAAGAATAATAAGTAGAGGGATATTTGGCAAGGCGTCATAGACGAAAACGCCTAACGAGCCTTCATCGTTTTCGTCGATACGTTCCGCTATGTCTTCGAGTGAGGCCAAAAACAACCTGTCATATTCCCTAAATTCCTCCTCGCTATAGCCTATTATTTCGCTCGCACAAAGTTCTGAAATCGGGCAATCTTTCAAAATCAGCATCCTGAAATGTACGCCTTTTTTAATCGCATGCTCAAATTCTCGGCAATGGTGTTTATAGCGGGGATCAAAGGTAATTAGCCAGTAAACATAATCGCCGGAATATAAGCCGCGTATAATTTCAGAAAAATCCAATTCCTTATTGGTTATCCCTAAAAATCCCCGTTTTTTAGCATTGATAACCGTACCGTCGATATATTTTGTCAGTACGCTGTGAAACATCTTTTCAGTTTCTTTGCGTTCTTCAGTAGCAATTATCCAATGATGAAAAAAGCCAACCGAAATCACAACTGATGTGAATAAGCCAAACTCAGAGATGATTTTTACTAGCCAGACATATTCCTTACCTTCAAGATCTGACGCCATGACGCCAAAAATCTTGTAAACGGTAAATCCACCAAAAATCAGAACCAGCGCGAAAAGCCATTTCAGGATGTTAATATTTGATGACATAGCAACTTCTCCTATGAACTATTTTAAGACAATAAATAGTCCAGAATGTTCTACGTTCCTTTCTCCATAAATTAAGTGCTCAAAAGTTATTTAGCGTCTTTTCAAGCAACCTCAATGGTGTCACCTGCAAGAAATACAAGCTTCGTTTGCCGGATACAGAATATCGGCGTTTTTGAAGATTGTGTGATATGCCCTATTTTTTTGGCAGAACAAGGTTATTTAACATTATTTTGTAACTCAAAAAAACAGCAACTTGTTGACTTTATTATTTAACTGATGTTACGCAGTCCGTAATTTTTGTAATTCAGCATAGGCTATCTGGTTTGCTTTTATGAACAGCTTTGTTCGTAGCGCAAAATGGTTGGCC
>SBAV01000489.1 GCA_005239965.1 Methylobacter tundripaludum | reverse complement strand
GGCTACATCTGCGTAGTTCCTGAAGCGAAGAGCCGAGCGGAGGAACTGTGGATTGCCGCCCCAAGACCCGCCCCGAATCACCCGACGACCACAGTCGCCTTTATACGTTTCCAGCCACGCCGACCCATCCGATGGCGCGTTGTTATAACTGTCGTGCCAACAATCTTGTGTCCATTCCCAAACATTACCAGCGGTGTCATAAAGCCCAAATTTATTGGCTTTGAAAGATGCTACAGGTGCAGTTTGTTTGTTGTCCCACTGACTGCCACAGTCAAAGCAAACTGCATTTCCTTCTCCAATCGTGTTACCCCACCAATAAGCACTTTGACTGCCCGCTCTGGCAGCGTATTCCCATTCCGCTTCAATAGGCAACCGGTACAGCGCACCGGTACGTTGCGACAACCAGTCCACATAACGCTGGGCATCCTGCCAGGACACGCACACTACCGGGTGATTATCGGTTTGTGTAAAACCGGGTTTATCCCAATAACTGCCAGCCTTCTGTTCATAAGATTGTTTCTCGACATTCCACGTATAGCAACCTTTGCCATCGGTTTCGGCAGTGGTTTTATAGCTGGTTTCCTGAATAAACTGCCTAAACTGGCCTACGGTGATTTCAAAACGACTGATAGCAAAAGCTTGGGCTATGGTGACTGAATGCTGATCTTCGTCTTTATCTCGTCCAGCTTCATTGGTAGGTGAACCCATTTGAAAAGTGCCTGCTGGAATCGTCACCATTTCCGGTTCTTTAATCTTTGCAGCACTGGTTTGTATCGGCTTGACGTTTTTATGTTGGTCAGTAATAGTTTCGTCAGTACTGGCCTGCTTCGTCGGTTCTATGTCTTCAATCAAAAAGGTGAATTTAGATTTACCAATAATACCGCTCTGCCAAATAGAAACCGAGACTATCAAAAGCAAAGCAAGCATGGCATAGCGCAGTGAGAAAAAATCTTTCAGGCTACGTGTTATTTTTGGGGGCGTTGGTTTTTTGGGTTTGGGAATATTATTGTTGAGGCTGTTTTTTGGCTGTACATCAACTGCTACAGATACTTTTGGTGAGCCAACACGCTGGGTTATGGCCTTGCAAAGTGCCACATAAGCCGGTGCGTCCATCTCGCCTTGCCAATCCACAAGATTTTCGGTGTGCAGTGAGCGAAAAGCAATGGGCGGACTAACCGCCTCAAACAGGACCGGTACCAGAATTTTACGCTCCCGCGCTATGGTGGCTTCACCACGCACCCAGTCGGAACTTTTAGACGCAGACGACCACGCCACAATCATGCAACCGGCTTGCTCTATGGCCTGCTCAATCACCACATCAAAATCTTGCCCGGCCAGCAAAGATGTCCTGTCCCAAAACACCGCCCAACCCTGTTTTTCCAAAGCAGCCGCCAGCCGTTTAGCCTTGGCTACATCTTCTCGGGCATAACTTAAAAAAATGTCGGCCAAACTATTCTGCCTTATAAAAAAGTTGGGATTAAAGCTATTGTAATCCTATCGCTACAAGACTGTAAAATAAACAACTTTGTGGGTTATTTTTATACGCCACTTCAGCCTGGCTAAGCCAACTGGGTAAAAGGCACACAGGCGATTTCTGAACTCAGCACAGCTTGCCGGGTTTGCAGCAAGGCAGTTTACATGCCCTAAAAAAATCGCCAGGGGCTACGCCCTGAAGAACAAAAGCAAAAAAAACAAAGGGACACAGCACAAAGCACAAAGCTACAGTGTCCTGGCAATACGCAAACCGAAGTATCTGTTGGCTTCATCCGTGCTGCCCATGTAGCGATAGGCCGATCGGAGGTCATCTAGACCATTGCCCAAAGACCCGCCCCGAATCACCCGCACATCACAATAATCCTTCTCTGCTTCCAACCATGCTGACCCATCCGCTGGCGCGTTTTTGTAATCACCGTGCCCACAATCTTGTGTCCATTCATAAACATTACCGGACATGTCATAAAGGCCAAATTTATTGGCGATTAACTGTCCTACGGGAGAGGTAGCAGAGTTTTCTGTGGACCAAACAAATTTGTTGAAATCCTCCTTTCCCCAATAATAATCTCCTGTGCTTCCTGCTCTCGCTGCGTATTCCCATTCAGCTTCTGTAGGTAGCCGGTATTGCTTACCTATTTTCTGGCTTAACCACTGTACATAACATTGGGCATCATTCCAACTCACATTAATGACTGGATGCTGACCTTTTCCGTAACCTGAGTCATTGATAGCATTAATTACATGGGGCTTTTCATTAACGATATTCCTACAACCGCCATCGCCTGCAACCATATAGGCAAATACTTGGTATTCGTCAAAAGTCACTTCGTATTTACCCAGTGCAAAACTTTTCACATTGACTGTATGTATGGGCTTTTCATTATCCCCACCAGTTTCACTGCCCATTAGAAAAGTACCTGCTGGAATGGTAACCATTTCGGGTTGTAATATATAGAGACCTGTTTTTGCCAAAAGCACATACCATCCTGCCCTACGTGAAAGACTGTTATTGTCCGACCAGGTAATAAACCAGGCAGCTAATATCAATGGAGCTAATGAAAACAAGGTGAATTTGGCTTTAGCTAATTTTGAATGGCGGTTACTTTTGTCAATAAACGCTTTTTCCTGGGTATTGAGTTCATCTTTTTTGAGCTTTAGCCAGCGCTTGGCATCCTCCAGCCGTTGGCCATCCAGTAATAAATCGTCAGACTTGCTGCGCTGCCATTCAACCATAGCGTTACGCAAGCGTTCCCGCCACAGCAAAAAATCCCGGTCTTCATTCAGCCAGTGCTGAAATTGCGGCCAATCGCGAATCAAGGCTTCGTGCGCCACTTCCAGCGTATTGTTGCCGGTTTTATCATCCTGATTACTGACCAGCAACCGTGCGTCAGTCAATCGATCAATCAGCCGGCTTGCACCACCACCTAAATCATCCAAACTGGCCCGTCGCCGCGTGTAATCCGCATTCTCGCCAGTATGCACCAATTGCAACAAAATATGCCGCAGTTGGTGCCGGTCGGTATCGGTCGGCAGATTATTGTAGAGTTCATCGGCTTTTTGCGCCAATGCCCCCTTCAGCCTTTTCATATCACGGTACGCCTGATAACGTAACGCGCCGCCGTGGCGTTTGTCATCCTGCCATAAGCGTTCCAGCACAAATGCCAACAAGGGCAAATTGCCCGGCTCATCACCCGCATCGGTCAACAGCGCATCGACCAGGCCGGTTTCAAACGCTACCCTCAACTTACGCGCCGGTTCTTCAATGGATTGTTGCAACTCTCGCTGCGAGACACGATGTCGAGTAGTCCCCGGAAGCGATAGGTGCATGTGTTTTCACGAAGCGTAGCGTAGTGAAAATGCAGGCTTTCCGACAT
>SBAV01000373.1 GCA_005239965.1 Methylobacter tundripaludum | reverse complement strand
CGTTAGCCAACCAATCCCCAAAAAATGGGGAAAAGTGTTGAAATTGCGCTCAAAAATATCATTTATTTTCAAATAGTTGAAATGAGCGCATTGAGAGGTCATGGCAGCATACTTATCGCGGCATTGTTCCCGATGCGTACCTTGATTCGATGTCAGTAGCAAAGCGCGAGGTGTTTTGGCGAGAATCTCTCGAAAAGGGCGTTCCTCAAATCGTTGTTGCGGAATCGAAAGGAAAAATTGTGGGCTTTTCTTCTTTTGGCCAATGTCGAGATGACAATGCCGTTGCCAGTGATGGTGAAATTTGGGCAATTTACCTTTTACCCTTGCATTGGGGTAAGGGTCTAGGCCGCGCGCTGCTGTTGGAATCACGCGCCCAGTTGCTTGCCAAAGGCATGAAGCGTATCAGCCTTTGGGTTATTGCCGGCAATGAACGCGCCCTGCGTTTTTATCGTTCGGCAGGTTTTGAGCCAGAAGAGCATTCTTTAAAAACATTTGAGCTTGCCGGCGCTCAAATTGGGGAAATACGTTATGTTCAAGATATCAGAGCATAACGGCGCATAAAAGAATCGCGCAACGGGAGGATGAATGCGTTAAAGAGATTGTGCTATGACATTTCTTGTGTTTTTTGTGCTTTTCGTGGACATCGCGTAACATCCATTACATTCCCAAACAATACATTGAAATAACATGAAACACGTTGAATTACTTTCCCCCGCAGGCACATTAAAAAACATGCGCTATGCTTTTGCTTTTGGCGCGGATGCGGTGTACGCCGGCCAGCCACGTTACAGCTTGCGGGTACGCAACAATGATTTTCAGATCGAAAATCTTGCCAAAGGGATTAGCGAGGCGCACCAATTAGGCAAAAAGTTTTTTCTGGCTACCAATGTGATTCCGCATAACGCCAAAGTCAAAACCTTTATGGCGGATATTGCCCCCATTATCGCCATGCAGCCCGATGCCCTGATTATGGCCGATCCCGGCTTAATTATGCTGGTGCGTGAAGCTTGGCCGGATATGCCGGTGCATCTGTCCGTGCAAGCCAATACCGTCAATTATGCGACGGTAAAATTTTGGCAAAAGTTGGGATTGACCCGCATTATTTTATCGCGTGAACTGTCGTTGGATGAAATCGCCGAAATACGGCAACGTTGCCCCGATATGGAACTGGAAGTGTTTGTGCATGGGGCGCTTTGTATTGCCTATTCGGGGCGGTGTTTATTGTCCGGGTATTTTAATCACCGTGACCCCAATCAAGGTACTTGCACCAATTCCTGTCGCTGGAAATATGATACTAAACCCGCACAAGAAAATGCCGAAGGCGATTGGCTGCCTACCGAAAATACGGTAGCGTTATCCATGAGCGACATTAGCAATGCCAGTTGCGGCCGCGCAGAACGCCATCCTTTGGCGGACAATATTTACTTTTTGGAAGAAGAAGGCCGTAAAGGCGAATTATTGCCGGTTATGGAAGATGATAACGGCACTTATATCATGAATTCCAAGGACTTGCGGGCAATTGAACATATTCAGCGTCTGGTTGAAATTGGTGTGGATAGCCTGAAGATTGAAGGCCGCACCAAGTCGCATTATTACGTTGCCAGAACGGCACAAACCTACCGGCAGGCCATTGATGATGCGTTAGCGGGAAGGCCGTTTCAACCGGAACTCCTGGGCGTCTTGGAAAATCTGGCCAATCGTGGTTATACCGATGGTTTTTACCAGCGCCACCGTACGCATGAACACCAAAACTACCTCAGCGGTTATTCCAAAAGCCATCAGCAGCAGTTTTGCGGTGAAATCAAACATTATGATTCCGCTACCGGACTGGCTGAGATTGATGTCAAAAACAAGTTTTCAGTCGGCGATAAACTGGAGCTGATTCTGCCGGAAGGCAATCAGGATATTGTGGTTGAGTCCATGCAGGGTAAATACGGTCAAGCAATGCATGAAGCTTCTGGCGGCGGTTATGAAGTTAAAATACCTTTGCCGGCAATGCAACACAGCCATGGCTTGTTAGCACGGTATCTCTCGTAGAGACGCAAGATTTTGCGTCTCTACTGGCACTAACAGATTAACCTGCTAAATTCGGATAATCGGTGTAGCCCCGCTCATCGCCGCCATAAAATGTATTCGGATCCGGTACATTGAGCGGCGCATGTTGCAGGAAGCGTTCTAACAGATCGGGATTGGCAATATACAATTGGCCAAAAGCCACGGCATCAGCCATATTATCGGCAAGCGTTTTTTCTGCACGGGCCTGATCGTAACCGCCACAGACAATCAATTTACCCTGGTAGGCTTTACGGAGCACAGCAAGCTTGATGACTTTAGCGCCGTGCTGAATATCACCATCCAGCGCATCGACGATATGCAGATACGCCAAGTTGAAACGGTTGAGTTCAGTTAACAGATAACCAAAAATGGCTTCAGGATTGGAATCAGCCATATCATTGAATGTACCACTGGGTGACAGGCGAATACCTACGCGTTCGGCACCGCAAACGTCGATCACCGCTGCGCTGACTTCCAATAAAAGGCGGACACGATTTTCCAGCGAGCCGCCGTATTGGTCGGTGCGTTGGTTGCTGCCATCCCGCAAGAATTGATCCAGCAAATAGCCGTTGGCGCTGTGTATTTCTACCCCGTCAAAACCTGCGGCCAAGGCATTTTTGGCCGCTTGGCGGTAATTTTCAATAATCCCTGGAATTTCATCGGTGGCTAAAGCGCGTGGCGTTACAAACGGTTTCATGCCGGTGGGCGTTATCGCATTGCCTTTGGGCGCTAGTGCTGAAGGCGCTACGGGTAAATCGCCATCATGAAAATCAGGGTGGGAGATTCGTCCGACATGCCATAATTGCAGCACCATCCGGCCATTTTGCTCATGCACCGCCACGGTGATTTTCTGCCAAGCTTCAACTTGCTGTTGATTCCAGATTCCTGGCGTTGCCGGATAGCCCACGCCTTGTGGTGAAATAGGAGTCGCTTCGGAAATGATTAAACCGGCGGATGCCCGTTGGCTGTAGTAGGTTGCCATTAAATCAGTCGGGATGCTATTGGGCGCACGCATTCGGGTGAGCGGTGCCATTATTATGCGGTTGGGTAAATGCAAAACGCCTAGCTTAATGGGTGTGTGTAACAGTGTGGTCATGGTTACCTCTGGTGTTGGGAATGGGATTAATAATCTATAAAGCGGCCGGTAATCTTACACCCTAAACAAAGCAACCAACCGGTCCAACCGTTTTAAACCTTCCGCTGTCGGCTTGCTACCATAACGTAAATCAATAAAAGCAACGGTGATCTGTTCAATAGTGTCGGCATGTTCAGGGATGTTGGGCTTGATGCGCTCGGCAAAATCCCTGGCGCCCTCCCCTATTCTTTTGGTTATTCCAACTTTGGCAAGTTTCTTTAAAAACTGGTTGTAGACCAGCACAGTGCGGTCTATAGCTTTGGGCCTCTGGTAGAACAAAAAAACACTGAGCAAGGCAGTGATAACACCTATGCTCGTCATCATCCAATACACCATGCCCTTAAAATCTTGTATGCCAAATGACGACAGGAAACGGGATTGATTGGTGCTGTTGTAATTGATGACCCAGCGTTGCCAGTTGTAATCGACATTACTCCACAGATGCCTGGCTTGCTTTAGCCACTGGAATGCCGCATGCGTTCCCTCGCTTGGCGCCGAAAAATTAATTACACCGCCTGGCACCAAGCTGTTGAGGTCAATATTCTTTTCGATTCTTTCGGGCGCGATTGCAGCGGTCGGGTCAACCCTCACCCAGCCTTGCTTATCCAGCCACACTTCCGCCCAGGCATGGGCCTGGGCTTGCCGGATTTCCAGAAAACCACCCACCGGGTTAATCTCGCCACCCTGGTAGCCCGTCACCACACGGGCAGGAATATTGGCCACGCGCATCAGGTAGACAAAAGCCGACGCATAATGACTGCAAAACCCGTAGCGGGTTTCAAACAAAAAGCTTTCCATCGGGTTTTCTTCCATCAATGGCGGGGTTAATGTGTAATGGAAATCCTCTTTCCTGAAATGATTGAGCAACTGCTGGATAAAGTCTTCCGGCGTACTGTCATAACCATGTAAGCGCGTGACCAGTTGCTTTATGCGATACGAAGGTGTACCCGGTAACTGCCGGGCATGTTGATATTCTTTGGGGGTTATGCCACCGGTATTGTAACTGGCATAGGATGTCAGTTTGTATTCGGTACGCTGCTGGAGATCATCAGCCGCAAGCAGTTGATAATTGGCATTCTGGCGCAAGGACAGAGAAAACTCTGCGGGCATGTCCAGTGCAAACACCCAGTTTTTGTTTTGTGGCTCCATCAACAGCGTGTAATGGTAAGGCGATCCTGAAAAGGTCGGCCGCGCCAAAACCTGTTGCTGTGATAAATCGCCAGCTTGTGTCCACTTTTTACCGTCAGTATGGGTTAACACCGGGCCGCGCCAATAGCGTAGATTTGGCGGGGGAATCGCGCCGGTAAATTTTACCCTGAACACCAGTTCATCCGACATGCTGAGGTCAGTAATGGAGCCAGGTTCCATCATGTCACTCAAGCCCATTTTTGCCTGATGCTCATCGTCAAACAACAGCCATTTCGGCGCTTCAACCCGTGGGAATAAAATGAAGACCGCAATCGCCATCGGTATGGCCTGGGCAATGATGACCACAGCTTTTTTGAGCGCGATACCCGTGTGTGCGCTATGGCTATTGATAAACACCAACGTTGCCAGCAATACAATGCAAACAAACAGGATGTATGCCGCCATTAACAAGCTTTGCTCATATAAAAACTGTGAAGCGGCAACGATAAAAGCCAGATAATTAATCAAGTAAAGATCGCGTTCGCTCTTTATCTCCATTAATTTCAAGCCTAACGCAATCACGAACAAACTGGTTCCGCCATCGCGCCCCAAAATGCCCCGTTGTTGGCTGTACAGAATGGCTAATCCGCATATCACCAGAAACAACAGCACTGGGCTATTCGGTAAGCGCTCAGGTTTCCAGATACCAACAAAGCGCCAGGCGAGCAGCAAAGCAAAAAAGCTGAACACGGCCAGATGCAAATGATACAGATGTGGAAGCGCTATCAAACCGATAGACGACAACAAAAAAATCAGGATATTTTTGTTATGGGCAGGATTGGTAATCATAAGTAGTCGTTCAGAAGTCTTTTAACATTTTTATTCACCACGAAGGATACGAAGTTAGGTGATTTTCGATAAACAATATACCTGCATCCTGTTTTAATTTATCCACAAAAAACACGAACAATGGGCAATAACATAAT
>SBAV01000542.1 GCA_005239965.1 Methylobacter tundripaludum | reverse complement strand
GAAATATTAT
Source organism: Methylobacter tundripaludum (assembly GCA_005239965.1). Taxonomy (GTDB): domain Bacteria; phylum Pseudomonadota; class Gammaproteobacteria; order Methylococcales; family Methylomonadaceae; genus Crenothrix. The sequence continues at coordinate 16,792 of SBAV01000542.1, read as the reverse complement.
GTTATTGCCCATTGTTCGTGTTTTTTGTGTTTTTTGTGGATAAATTAAAACAGGATGCAGGTATATTGTTTATCGAAAATCACCTAAGAAGGATTTCAACCGGTGTCGGTGCGCTGTTCGAGGCAATGCCCAGGCAATTTGCCAGGTGTCGTTTAGCATACTTCACATTGATGACAGCACAAGATGACAGAACCAAGGGCAGAAGAACTAAAGGGAAACAGTGGAAAAAATGGGATTGTTCCGGATGCGATTGCAGAGGCTTTAATTTCGATGAGTGCAGCCTGTTCACAAAAAAATCAGGGGCGGCAGGGTGTTGTGATACACCGCCAGATGGCTGTGATGTGGGGCCTTGTGATTGTTCGTTCTAAATCCCATCTGTTGGGTATTTTGTTTTAAGCAAAACACGTGGTCTTAAAGCGGTTTTTTTGTATAATCAAACGCCTTGCCCTTTATTGTTATAGCGCGATGCACACCACTTTTAAAACCGTTGGTATTATTGGCCGACCCAGTGACCCAAGTATCGCCGCGACATTATCCACATTGTGCGGATTTCTTAAACAGCACAATTACGCGGTGATTGTGGCGCAAGACAGTGTACGCTTTGTTGATAATTTGCCGGTAGAATCCTGTGCGGCCAACGAAATTGGCCAACGCTGTGATCTGATGATAGCGGTCGGGGGTGATGGCACTTTTTTATCGGCAGCACGGGCCATAGCGAAATATGACATTCCTTTGATCGGTATTAATTTGGGGCGCTTGGGTTTTTTGGTCGATATTTCCCCTAACGACTTGTCGGACAAACTGCATGGCATATTGAATGGGCGCTATACCGAAGAACACCGGTATTTGCTGCGTACCAAGATCATTCGCGACAAACAGGTCATTCATGAAGAAACGGCGGTTAACGAAGTGGTTGTGCATCGTTGGGTAACGCCCAGTATGATTGAAATCATAACTAAAATTGATTCCGTGTTTTTAAATTCGCAGCGATCCGATGGCCTGATTGTGTCAACGCCAACCGGATCAACGGCGTATTCGTTATCGGCGGGAGGGCCTATTCTATATCCGTCCTTACATGCCCTGGTTTTGGTGCCGCTTAATCCGCATACCTTATCCAATCGCCCGATTGTGGTACACGATACGGCGGAAATTGAAATCAGTTTTTGCCAAACCAAGCAAATCAACGCCCAAGTAACCTGCGATCACATCGAAATTCCTGACGTATTAATCAGTGATAAAATTTTCATCAAAAAAGATCCCAGGCCGATACGGATTTTGCACCCTGAAGGCCATGATTTCTTTGAAATACTCCGAAACAAATTAAACTGGAGCAGTGGCTACCACAGCTAATTCTATGCTATTAAACCTTAGTATTACTGATCTTGCTGTCGTCAAAACCTTGAATCTCGATTTGCAAAAAGGCATGTCGGTGCTGACCGGCGAAACCGGCGCGGGTAAATCCATCTTATTGACGGCGTTAGGGTTGGCGCTGGGTGATCGGGCTGATTCCGGTTACATACGCCCCGATTGCAAACGCGCCGAAATTAACCTGGAATTTGATTTGAACGATGCGCCAGACGCACAACAATGGCTGCAAGATAACGAACTGGATAATGACCAACAGTGCCTGATCCGGCGTGTGATCAGTGATGATGGGCGCTCCAAAGCCTATATCAACAACCGGCCGGTGACTTTGCAATCGTTGCAGGCGCTCAGTGAAAAACTGGTGGAGATTCATGGCCAACACGCGCACTTAACTTTGTTGCACAGCGATGAACAGCGCCGGCTTCTGGATACCTTTGCCAAAAATCAGGATGTGCTAGATGCGCTGAATACCTGTTATCGGCAATGGCATAGCGCACATCATGAATTGCAAACATTGGTAAAAGCCAGTACCGATCAAACTGAGCGTGAACAACTCCTGCGCTATCAGATTGAAGAACTGCAGCAACTGGATCTGGCGAATTTCAATTACCCGGCTTTGCTGGAAGAACACAGTAAACTGGCCAACCTGGAACAGATTTTAACTACCGGGCAAGCGCAAGTGGATTGTTTGTATGAAAGTGACCAGCAGTCGATCAATCAAATGCTACATCACAGCATTAATAGCCTGACTCAACTTACCCGTTTTGCGCCGGAATTGACGGAAGTTTGCAGTCTATTGACGGAAGCGCAGATTCAAACCGAAGAGGCAGCGCTGCAATTACGCCGGTTTCTGAAGGCGCAAGACGCTGATCCACAGCGCATGGAGGCGCTGGAGAACCAGATGGATGTGATTCAAAAACTGAGCCGCAAACACCGTGTTGCACCGGATGAATTGCCAGCGGTGGTTGAACAGCTGGAGCAGGAATTGCACGGCATTACCCATAGCGGTGAACGTATCGTGGAGTTGACCACACTCACCGAAAAACTGCATGGCCAGTACGATCAATTGGCCAAACAGTTGTCTGACAGCCGTTTGCAAAGCGGGGAAAAATTACAGCAACAGATTTCTGAAATCATTAAAGAATTGGGGATGTCTCAAGGTGAGTTTCTGGTGGATATTGCGGCGCAGGACACTAATGTCCCTAAGCTCAATGGGATTGACACGGTGACCTTTTTAGTCAGCGCCAATCCGGGTTTGCCGCCCAAATCATTGGCGAAAGTGGCTTCTGGCGGTGAGTTGTCGCGCATCAGCCTTGCCATTCAAGTCAGCACCGCCAATGATAAAAGCACACCGACCATGATTTTTGACGAGGTGGATTCCGGTATCGGCGGTGGTATCGCTGAAATTGTCGGCCAAAAACTGCGGCGCTTAAGCCATAACCGGCAAGTGCTGTGCGTGACCCATTTGCCGCAGGTTGCTTCACAAGCGCATCAGCATCTGTATGTTTCGAAGAGCCATACCACAGATGTCACTTCATCCCATGTACGGGTGCTTGAAACCCAGGAACGTATCGAAGAAATCGCCCGCATGTTGGGCGGGATTAACATGACCGCCAACACGCTTGCCCACGCTAAAGAAATGCTGTGTGCGGCTTCCGGTAACTAACGTAGGTCCATTGATTCAATATTGTCCGCGGAAAGCACAAAAAACACGGAAAAAAGCTGGGCGCTGGGGTAGTCAGTTTCTGCGTTTTTTTGGTAACCGTTCACTTCCCTCTTTGAAAAAGAGGGAAGTGAACGCATACCTTTTTTGTGCCTTTTGTGCTTTCCGTGGACAAAACTATCTACTTTTTATTTTTGAGGAATCCATATGATCCGCTTTCCAGCCGAATGGGAAAAACAAGACGCTGTACTTATCGCTTGGCCACATGAAACCGGCGACTTTCAAAATCGACTGGCCACTGTAGAACAAAGCTACAGCTTTATCGCAGAAACGATTAGCCGGTTTCAACGCCTGATTATTGTTTGCCGCGATGATACACATCGGCAGTATATTTCAGGTCTGCTAAGCAGTGATGAAAATATTACCTTTATTCAAGCCAGGGTTAATGACATCTGGGTACGTGACACCGTTTTTTTGACGGTGGAGAGCGAAGATAAACCGTTATTGTTGAATTTTCGTTTTAATGGTTGGGGCGAAAAATATCCATATCAGTACGACAATGCCCTGAACCAGCGACTGTTAAGTTCGCCATTGTTTGAACGCGCTCAGTATAAAACGATCGATTTTATTCTCGAAGGCGGCAGTGTGGAAAGTGATGGCATCGATACCATCTTAACTACGCGCCAATGTTTGTTAAATCCCAATCGCAACGCGGGATTAACACAACAAGATATTGAGCAACGGCTGGATAAATACTTCGGTGCCCGGCGCGTTTTGTGGCTGGATCAGGAAAATCTGTCCGGTGATGATACCGATGCGCACATTGATACTTTGGCGCGGTTTTGCACAGTGGACACGATTGCCTACACCAGTTGCAATAATCCCACTGATAAGCACTTTGACAGCCTGAAAAATATGGCTGCGCAACTGCATGAGTTGCGTACGCAAAGCGGGAAGCCTTACCAGTTAATTCCGCTACCGATGCCCGCACCTATTTATGATGATGAAGAAGGGCAACGTTTACCTGCCAACTATGCCAATTTTCTTATCATTAATGGCGCTGTAATGGTTCCGGCTTATGATGATCCTATGGATGATATTGCTAGGCAGCGTTTGGCGGGCTGTTTTCCTGACCGGGAAATCATTCCTACGCCGTGCCGGCCTTTGGTGCATCAATACGGCAGTTTGCATTGTATGACGATGCAGTTTCCGCTGGGGGCTTTGGGTATTGGTGCGTGATAATTATTTAGCTGTCAGTTTAAGTTTGAACAAGCACTTGCGTTATCAAGATCATGATTAAACTAATGTTACGCAATTCTGCAAGTTGCAGACCTGATAGCGGGGGCAACGAGATATTATTATTCGGCATTCTTTCGCAATGAAGACAACCCGTTTGCGAGTAAGCATTAAAAATGCTGGCATTGAATGTTTCACATTTGGAGCTATTGGTCCACAAGATATGGAACATTTTCAACCAGAAGATTTGAAAACCAACGATAATGATATTAACCCTGCCGATTACATGATGAAAGTTTTCTTATAAAAACTCAGCAAGGCGCAATATGCTTTAGTTTCCAATAATATCAATCAAAGAGCTTAGGTCAACATGAAAATTTACACGGCTATTATTGAAAAATGTCACGATACGGGATTATATGTGGGTTTTATTCCTGGATTTAAAGGTGCACATACTCAAGCTGCATCACTGGATGAACTCAATAAAAATCTTCGAGAAGTTATTGAAATGCTACTTGAAGATGGTGAGCCAATACTGGATACCGAGTTCATTGGAACTCAAAATGTTGTTGTGGCTTAGGCATGGGACATGTGCCTGTTCTTAAACCTCGTGAAATTGTCGCATTGCTTGAAACTCTTGGGTTTATAGAAGTCCGTCAGCGAGGTTCTCATAAACAATTTCGTCATCCTGATGGTAGATCTACAACAGTACCATTCCATTCAGGGCGTGAGTTTCACCAATTTTGCTTCGACAAATCGCCAAGGATATTGGTTTAACAGTTGAAGAATTGCTTAAATTCCAAGCTTAGTTCTACGCTTCAGAGGACTACGCTTCGTTCCGTCGCTGAACTTTGCGTTATGCAGCTCATGGTACGCTTGGTTATGGCGGTATAAAAATTCTTACTCGAAGAGGAACGGAAAATTTATTTAGACACGGATTATCTCTTGGTTCAACAAGTAGCCTCTTATGACCAGTGGAATTTACAAAACCTCAATGCTTATCAGGCATGGTTATCAGAACAGGCAGTAGAAACCTGGAAGGTTTTGTATGATTAAAAGTAATCTACCCTTCAACTGATATTTATCACTACATTTCTCGAAAGGACTATTGTGTCTCAACAACCCTCAGTCATTCTCTTCAGCGCTGGCGAATCCTCCGGCGACCAACATGCTGCCAATATGTTTCTGGAGCTGAAAAAAAGCAACCCGGCTGTTCAGGGTATCGGTATGGGTGGTACTAAAATGGCGCAGGCAGGGATAGGCATTCGTTATGATTCCGCCAATATTGGCGTGATTGGTGTCGTCGAAGTCATCAAACAGTATGGTGAAATTCGTAGGGCATTAACGTTGATGAAGCGGATTGTCGCCAACGAGCGCCCTGATTTGCTGGTTTGCGTTGATTACAAGGAGTTTAATTTCAAACTGGCGCGTTTCGCTAAACAGCAGGGTATTAAAGTGCTGTTTTATGTGAGTCCGCAGGTTTGGGCGTGGCGGCCAGGGCGCGTTAAAAAATTTGGTGCCGTCATTGATATGATGGCGGTGATCTTCCCGTTTGAAACGGCGTATTATGATGCCGAAAATGTGCCGGTGCGTTATGTTGGCCATCCTTCGGTTGACAAGGTGCAGCCTCGCTATTCCAAGCCTGAAGCCTTGCAGCATTTTGGTTTGGATGCTAGCCTGCCAATTGTTGGCTTGTTGCCGGGTAGCCGAAACAATGAAATCAAGCGCATGTTGCCGGTTATGTTAGCCGCTGCTGAAAAACTACACACCGATTTGCCCGGTGTTCAGTTTATTTTGCCGCAAGCCGATTCCATTGCTGATGCCTTACTTGATGAGTATCTACAACATTCAACAGTAGCTATCAAATCCGTTAAAAATATGCCTTACGATGTGATTCAGTGCTGCAATGCCGTGATGACCACATCGGGAACGGCCACATTGGAAGTGGCTTTGTTGACGGTGCCGATGGTGATTGTCTACAAACTGGCTCCCATAACTTACTGGCTAGGGCGATTATTGGTTAAAACCCCTTTTATTGGTTTGCCTAACATCATAGCGGGCAAAAGCATCGTCAAGGAATTGATACAACATGAAGCAACGGCGGAAAATATGGCGGATGAAATCAAGCGTATTTTGATCGACCCCATTTATCAGGGGCAAATGCGTGAAAATCTGTCGCAGGTTAAGCAAACATTAGGGCAGGGCGGAGGTTCAAAAAATATGGCAGCGCTGGCTTTGGAAATGTTGTTAGGCAAGACAACCTTACAAAATCCTATGTTATGAATGATTTCTTAGGCAATACACCGAAACGCTATTTTATTCCCGGCATTTTATTAGCGGGCCTTTTAGTGCTGGGCTTTATGGTGTTGCGTGAGTTCTTGCTCACGTTGGCCTGGGCATTGATTATCAGCTATGTCATGTGGCCGCCTTACCGTATTGTCAGGCGATTACTAAAAGGTAAAGCTACCCTCAGCGCAACAGTGATGACGGTTATTATTGCGGTGGCGATCATCCTGGTGGCGTATTGGCTAGCCGATATGCTGCAAGATGAGCTTAAAATCGCTTATTACCTCTTAACGGATAACTTGGCGCAAAAACCTTATCAACTGCCGGAGGTCGTAAGGCGCCTTCCGTGGTTGGGTAACGTCGCCCAGGAATGGCTGGATCGCTTATCCAATGACCATGCGGGAATTACAGCCCAGCTTACTGACTGGGCCAAACAGGGCTTGGGAGAATTTGCCCGTTTTCTCGGAGGTATAGGGCATAACGTTATCAAGTTGGGTGTTATTTTAGTGACAGTATTTTTTTGTTTTCGCGATGGCGATGAAGTTGTTAGGCAAGTTAATCAAGGGCTGGTGCGGTTTCTGGGGGAATATCAGCACGTTTATCTAAAAGCAGCTGGCGACACTACCCGTGCAGTGGTTTATGGCCTGACACTGGCAGCGCTGGGGCAAGGGATGTTAGCGGGTGTGGGTTATGCCGTAGCCGGTGTTAAGGCACCTGCTCTATTGGGGGCAATGACTGCGTTGTTAGCGTTGATTCCTATGGGCGCAACACTGGTGTGGCTGCCGATTGGCTTTATGCTGCTTACTACGGGCCAGGTTTGGCAAGGAACAGGGTTGTTACTGTGGGGCTTTTTTGTGGTTAGCACCGTGGATAATGTCATCCGTCCATTGGTCATCAGTGGCGCTAGCCGGGTGCCTTTTCTCATTGTGATGTTTGGCGTGCTTGGCGGCCTTACTGCTTTCGGCGCGGTAGGCCTGTTTTTAGGGCCGGTGATTCTGGCTGTCCTTTTGGCTGTGTGGCAGGTGTGGTTGAAGCAGTAACGGCAAGGTAGGACATATCGGAAAAAATACAGTTTTTCCGGAGTTGAGCTATTCGTGGTTAATCTCACCACGAATAGCTTTGTGCTAAGTATTTGAGCTATTTTACCGCAGCGATAGGCGTTGCAATTTTCCCTGTTTTAAACGAGCTAATGTCACCAAAGTGGTGTTTATAATCGAGCATTGATCGTCTGATGACTTCGTGGGCTTCTTCACGCCCGTAGACATGGGTGATTTCACAGGCGTTTTGCTCAGACGGCAGATGTTTGTAGGTCAGAAAATAATGTTTTAAGCGGTCAATGTACGATGGCGGACAATTTGAGACATCATGCCATTGCCGGTAGAATTCATCGCCTTTCATGACTGCAATGATTTTGTCATCGGCTTCGCCGCCGTCCAGCATACGGAAGCCGCCAATCGGCACGGCTTGCAGCAGAATGTCGCCGTGTGTAACATTGCGTTCGCTTAGTACGCAAATATCCAGTGGATCACCATCACCTTTGGTGATTTTTTTTCCTGATTTTAATGCCGCATAAGCCGCAACACTTTCCGCACAATAAGTACGTGGGATAAAACCGTAAAGTGTCGGAATCATATTGGAATATTTTTGTGGGCGGTCAATTTTTAGGTAACCGCTTTCTTTGTCGATTTCATATTTCACGGTATCAGACGGTACAATTTCAATGAATGCAGTGACTACTGAAGGGTGTTCATTGCCCGGATCTATTCCGTGCCAAGGATGAGCTCTATAATGTATAGTCATAATCAATAATCGCTTTTGCCCAGATAGGCAAGTAGTTAAAAAATAGGGAGGTGATTTACTTACGTATTGTGTGAATCAACCAATAAAAACTGTCATCGCAGGCCCAATACAATACATTGTGCGCATGATTTTTTATGTTAGGAATTATAAACGAAGATGGATTTTAAATAGAAATTGATGCCTTAATATGTCCATGTGCCTGGTAATCATTCACTTCAAAATCTTCATAGCGGTAGTCAAATATCGATTCGGGCTTACGACTGATGTTCAGAGTGGGTAATGAGTAAGGTTCGCGCGTTAACTGCAATCTGGCCTGCTCCTGATGATTTAAGTATAAATGCACATCGCCGCCTGTCCAGACCAGATCGCCAATTTCTAAATCACACTGCTGGGCAACCATATGGGTTAACAATGCGTAACTGGCTATATTGAAAGGCAGCCCCAAAAAAGTGTCGCAGCTACGCTGGTAGAGTTGACAAGAAAGCCTGTTGTTGGCGACATAAAACTGGAACAAGACATGGCAGGGTGCAAGCGCCATTTTACCTAGCGCGACATTCTGTTGCGGGCTGATACGCTCATCCGGTAAATCGGCGACATTCCAGGCGGAAACAATGAGCCGCCGGCTGTTAGGTGTGGCTTTGATTTGCCCAATAATCTGCTGAATCTGGTCAATATGTTGGCCGTCGGGCGTAGGCCATGAGCGCCATTGATAACCATAAACCGGCCCTAAATTCCCTTCTTTATCTGCCCATTCATTCCAGATGGAGACATTATTTTCAGTCAGAAAACCAATGTTAGTGCCGCCTTTTAGAAACCACAGTAATTCATAAATAATCGATTTGAGATGGATTTTTTTGGTGGTTACTAACGGGAAGCCTTGTGCCAAATCAAAGCGTATTTGGTGGCCGAAAATGGATAAGGTACCGCTGCCGGTTCTATCGCCTTTTTGGTGGCCTTCCTGGAAAATTTTGTTGAGTAATTCTAAGTACGGTTTCATTGGTTTGCTTTCTCAAGAGGCATGTTGTGTGTCGTTAAATTAATTATGCCTTAAAAAAGCCATATTTTGCCAGATGGACGGCAAGCATAATCAGTCGCACAATGCATGAAACGGGGAGGATTGGTAAATCTTGTTGTCAGCGCGTAATTATTCAGACTCTCGCCAATTTTATACCCCTCATCCTAATCTTCTTTCGAGGGGAAAAGGATTTTAAGAGGGGAGCCTGAATAATTGCATCAGCGCAGATTATTGATGATGGCCAATGTCGGGGCAGATTGATTCATGGTATAAAAATGTAATCCTGGCGCACCACCTTCCAGCAGTTGTTGACACAGCTTGCTGACCAGATCCATGCCAAAAGCTTGAATGGCAGTGCGGTCATCGCCAAAGCCCTCCAAACGTTTGCGCATCCAGCGCGGAATATCGGCTCCGCACATTTCAGAAAAGCGAAACAGCTGTGCATATTGGGTAATCGGCATGATGCCTGGAATGATGGGTATGGTAATGCCATTTTTTTCACACGTATCCACAAAGTAAAAATAGGCTTCAGCATTATAAAAATACTGGGTAATGGCTGCGTTGGCACCGGCCTCTACTTTGCGTTTAAAGTTTTTAAAATCTTCTGCGGCGCTTTGCGATTGGGGGTGTACTTCCGGGTAGGCGGCCACATGGATATGGAAATAATCACCGGTTTCCTGGCGGATGAATTCGACCAATTCATTGGCATAGCGAAATTCACCGGGCGACATCATGCCGGAAGGCACATCACCGCGCAAAGCCACGATGCGGTTAATGGCATGATCCTGATAGTCTTTCAGAATGCTGCGGATATTGGCTTTAGTAGATGCTACACAGGACAAATGCGGTGCAGCCGATATGCCTTGCGCCTGAATACTAACCACAGTATCAAAGGTCTTGTCACGCGTAGAACCGCCCGCGCCAAAAGTGACCGAAAAAAATTCGGGGTTAAGCGCACTCAATGCGGTATGAACAATTTGTAAGTTCGCCGATCCTTCATCAGTTTTGGGGGGGTAAAATTCAAAACTGAACATGTGTAGATTGTCTTGTGATGGCATATTTAGTCTAGCCGGATTGATATGAACAATCCGGCTTTTACAGTTTAATCAGGATTAATAACGGTAATGATCGGCTTTATAAGGCCCTTCAATCGGTACATTAATGTACTGGGCTTGTTCGGGGGTTAAAGCTGTCAAGTTTACACCTAATTGGGCAAGGTGTGATCTGGCTACTTTTTCATCCAGTTTTTTAGGCAGGATATAGACTTTATTCTCATATTTATCAGCATGTTGCCACAGTTCCAGTTGCGCCAATACCTGATTGCAGAATGAGTTGGACATCACAAAGCTGGGATGTCCTGTTGCGCAGCCCAGGTTGACCAAGCGGCCTTCAGCCAGAACAATCAGGCGTTTGCCGTTAGGGAAAATAACGTGATCGACCTGCGGCTTGATGTTTTCCCATGTGTACTGGCGCAAGGAAGCAATATCAATTTCAGCATCAAAGTGGCCAATATTGCAGATGATGGCTTGATCGCGCATGGCCAGCATGTGTTCATGGCGGATGACGTTGAAGTTGCCGGTTGCGGTTACAAAGATATTGGCGATAGGCGCGGCCTCTTCCATCGTTACTACGCGATAACCTTCCATAGCCGCTTGCAAAGCGCAGATTGGGTCGATTTCGGTGATCCATACGGTCGCCCCCAAGCCACGCAAAGATTGCGCTGAACCTTTGCCCACATCACCATAACCACAGACTACGGCTATTTTACCGGCCACCATAACGTCGGTAGCGCGTTTGATGCCATCAACCAGAGATTCACGGCAGCCGTACAAGTTGTCGAATTTTGATTTGGTCACCGAATCGTTGACATTAAACGCGGGGACTTTTAATGTGCCTTTAGCAACCATTTCGTATAAACGCAACACGCCGGTTGTGGTTTCTTCCGATAAGCCTTTGATATCGGGCATCAACTCAGGAAATTTGTTGTGCATCATGCTGGTTAAATCGCCACCATCATCCAGAATCATATTAGGACGCCAGCCATTGGGGCCTATGATGGTTTGTTCTATACACCATTCGGCCTCGGCTTCGGTTTCGCCTTTCCAGGCAAATACAGGCACGCCAGAAGCGGCTATGGCCGAAGCGGCATGATCTTGAGTAGAAAATATATTGCAGGATGACCAGCGCACCTCTGCACCCAATGCAGTGAGCGTTTCAATCAATACGGCGGTTTGGATGGTCATGTGCAAGCAACCTGCAATACGCGCGCCTTTTAAGGGCTGTGCCGCACCAAACTCTTTGCGCAATGCCATCAATCCCGGCATTTCGGTTTCTGCAATATTGATTTCTTTGCGGCCCCACTCAGCGAGAGCGATGTCGGCAACTTTGTAGTCGTGTTGGTTCATTGAATGTCCTGTGTGTCTGAATTAAATGCCAGCGGAATATTGCAAGGCATCAACCTTGTCGAGCTTTTCCCAGCTGAATGTGTCTTCTGTCCGGCCGAAATGGCCGTAAGCTGCCGTGGGCAGATAAATAGGCTTTAATAAGTCGAGCATGGAAATCAGGCCTTTTGGACGTAGATCGAAATGTTCACGCACCAATTGCACCAAGCGATCTTCGCCGAGTTTGCCGGTGCCAAAGGTTTCCACACTGATGGATGTCGGTTCGGCTACACCAATGGCATAGGAAACCTGAATTTCACAGCGTTCCGCCAAACCTGCGGCAACAATGTTTTTGGCCACATAACGCGCCATATAGGCTGCGGAACGGTCAACTTTTGATGGATCTTTTCCGGAAAATGCCCCGCCACCGTGACGTGCCATGCCACCGTAGCTGTCCACGATAATTTTACGGCCTGTTAAGCCACAATCACCCACCGGGCCACCGATAATAAACTGGCCAGTGGGGTTGATGAAGTATTTGGTATCCTTATGCAGCCATTCTTTAGGCAGAACGTGCAGGATAATTTCGTCCATCACCGCTTCATGCAGCGCTTTATTGCTGATGTCGGGTGAATGCTGGGTCGATAGCACTACGGCATCAATTGCAACAGGCTTGTTGTTTTCATAACGCATAGTGACTTGGCTTTTGGCGTCAGGACGCAGCCACGGCAAGGTTTTATTCTTACGGACTTCCGCTTGGCGTTTGACCAGTAAATGTGAGTAGGTAATGGGGGCTGGCATGTAAACATCGGTTTCATTGCTGGCGTAACCGAACATCAAGCCTTGATCGCCCGCGCCTTGTTCGTGGTTTTCACCTTCATCAACACCCATCGCAATGTCGGCTGATTGCTTGCCGATAGCATTCAATACTGCGCAGCTTTGGCCATCAAAGCCGATATCGCCGTTATCATAACCGATGTCACAAACAACTTTTCGCACCAGCGCTTCAAGATCAACCCAGGCATCGGTGGTCACTTCGCCGGCCAGGATAACCATGCCGGTTTTAACCAGCGTTTCGCAGGCGACGCGGGATTTGGGGTCTTGTGCTAGTAAGGCATCCAGTACAGCATCAGAAATTTGGTCGGCAATTTTGTCGGGGTGCCCTTCGGATACGGATTCAGATGTGAAAATGAAGTTGTTGCTCACGTTATCACCTTGATTAGAAAAATATTGTCAGATATGCAAAAGGCTGCATTAAGCAGCCTTAGGGAGTTTTGGTGGGCCCTGTAGGACTTGAACCTACGACCTGCCGATTATGAGTCGGACGCTCTAACCAACTGAGCTAAGGGCCCTTTATTGCTTACTTATTCGCCATCTAAAAAGCAGCGAAGTTGTTCGGATCTTGACGGATGTCTCAGTTTTCTCAACGCTTTGGCTTCGATTTGGCGTATGCGTTCCCGAGTCACGTCAAACTGTTTACCCACTTCTTCCAGAGTGTGGTCTGTGTTCATGTTGATGCCAAAGCGCATACGCAGAACCTTGGCTTCTCTGGCGGTTAGGCCTGCCAGCACATTTTGTGTCGATTCGCGTAAACCGGCAATGGTTGCCGACTCAACAGGTGACAATACTTTAGCATCTTCTATGAAATCTCCCAAATGAGAATCTTCATCATCACCAATAGGTGTTTCCATAGAAATGGGTTCTTTAGCTATTTTCAATACCTTACGTACTTTATCTTCAGGCATTTCCATACGGTCGGCCAGTTCTTCCGGTGTCGCTTCGCGCCCCATTTCCTGTAAAATTTGCCGTGAAACCCTGTTCAATTTATTGATAGTTTCAATCATGTGTACCGGAATGCGTATGGTTCTGGCTTGGTCGGCAATGGAGCGGGTAATCGCCTGTCTGATCCACCAGGTAGCATACGTTGAAAACTTGTAGCCGCGACGGTATTCAAACTTGTCAACCGCCTTCATCAAGCCGATGTTGCCTTCCTGAATCAAATCAAGAAATTGCAGGCCACGGTTGGTATATTTTTTTGCAATCGAGATGACCAGCCTTAAATTAGCTTCGATCATTTCCTTTTTGGCGCGCCTGGCTTTGGCTTCGCCTATGGACATGCGGCGGTTGATGTCTTTTAAGCCATTGATGGTTAACCCGTATCTTTCCTCAATACTGGCCAGCACCTTTTGGGCTCTCCTGATGTCTTTTTCGTATTCTTTGATGACCGGAAAATATTTGTTGTCCGGCGCCAAGAATTGATTGATCCAGTCAAGATTGGTTTCATGCTCCGGAAAAGTCGCAACAAATTCCTTGCGCGGCATTTTTGCCTTATTAACGAAAATATCCATGATGATGCTTTCTTGCTCGCGGGTGGCAGCAACACCGTCAGGGATGATGCCGGACAGTTTTTTCAGGTACTGCGGCGTCCATTTGAATTCCATGAACAAATCCGCCAACACTTCAAACGCTTGCTCGGTTTTTTCGCTGGAGTAGTCGTACTTTTTGATCACCGCAGTGACTGTTTTTAGCTGATTTCTGAGAGCTTCGACTTTTTCCTTGATGTCTTCATAGTTGATGCCTTTCAATTCGTCTTCAGCGCTGGTTTCTTCAACGACATCGTCCAGGGCTTGAGAAATAATCAGCTCTTCAGGTTCTGATAAGTCTACCAAGCCGGAAATCAGATCGGTGAGACGAATAGCGCCTTCTTCGCTGGAAATTTCATCGAATGATTGCAGGAAGTCTTCAACGACAACGCAAGAGCGGGCCAGCGCCTTAATCAGCTGTTGTTGGCCTTCTTCAATGCGTTTGGCTATTTTTAGCTCATCGGAGCGGGTCAACAATTCGACTGAACCCATTTCGCGCATATACATGCGCACAGGATCGGTTGTTCTGCCAAATTCGCTGTCAACAGAAGCCAATGCGGCAACTTCTTCGGCATCTTCGTCGTCTGTGGTTACGGCGGCAGAGTCGGTAATCAGCGAATCTTCATCGGGAGCGGATTCATAAACCTGAATACCCATATCATTGATCATGCTAATGATATCTTCAATTTGTTCAGGGTCAACAATATCAGGGGGCAAGTGATCGTTAACTTCGGCGTAAGTCAGGTAGCCCTGAATTTTGCCTTTGGCAATCAATTGTTTGAGTTGAGATTGTTGTTGCTCTTGGTTCATTAGGTATTCACCGAATAGTCTATTTTCAGAAATGGGACTATGCTTAAATCTATAATTATACTATAGAAAATAACTTTAGACAGCATTCTATTTTTGCGCTAGTAACTTGCGCAGTGTTTCTTTTTCGTGTGGTAATAACGCTACACCTTTGTTCAGTAATTTTTCCAGAGTGGTTGATCTTGCATGGCTAAGTAACCTGGCCAAGGTGTCATTGAAGGTATCTTCCACTTTATCTTCCGGGAGCATTAAATCAAGTATGATTAATTTTTTAATTGTAGCTTCTTGGGGGCTTCCCCGATAACGCTCCATTAAGGCGGTTGCGCTGCTGGGCCGGTAATCGGCAATGGTTTTGAGAATATCCTTAAACAATTCGGCGCCGGAAAATTCCAGCCCGTTCCAATCAACGGCTTTTTGCTCAACCAAATCGATAAGTCTTGGATTTTGCAGCAATAAGGCGATAGCCGTACGTACTGACGACAAACGCCCTGTGTTTCTTTGCCGCTTGACTGGTAAGGGGCTGGCTTTCGCGCCGGTTGTAGCCGCTTTTTCTGGAACATCCAGCGTGGCTAGGCCGGACAGGTTTTGAAGGTGTGCAAGCATCATTTCCTTAAAGGCGCTTTCCGGTAATTTTTCCAGATAAGGTTTGGCTTTGGCGACTAATTGTGCGCGGCTTTCCATTTCGGATAAATTAAGGTTGGCTGAAAGTTGCTCGAAAAAATAGCCGGACAAAGGCTGGGCATTGTTTAATCGCCCGGTAAATTCAATCAGGCCTTCTTCACGTACCAGTGAGTCGGGATCGTGGTTTTGTGGCAGCAGCATAATGCGGATTTGCCGGCCATCTTTCATGCTGGCAAAAGCGACTTCCATTGCACGCCATGCGGCTTCCTGCCCCGCCTTGTCACCATCGAAGCAGAATATTAACTCGGATGAAAAACGAAACAATAAATCCAGATGCGATTGTGATGTCGCTGTACCCAACGTTGCAACGGCATAGTTTATGCCTGCTTGCGCCAAGGCAATCACATCCATATAGCCTTCAACGATCAAAATGCGTTGCGGCTTGGGATTGGCTTGCAGCAATTCATACAGGCCGTAGACTTCCTGGCCTTTATGAAATAGCGTGGTTTCTGGGGAATTCAGATATTTGGGCAAGGAGTCATCCAGAACCCTGCCGCCAAAGCCGATAACGCGACCGCGTTTGTCCCTGATAGGAAACATGATGCGATTACGAAAACGGTCATAAGCCGAATTGTTATCACGCATGACCAGAAGCCCAGCGTCAATCAAACTGTTGGCTGTAAAGTGCTCTGTCAGGGTATTCCAGGCATTGGGCGCGTAGCCAAGCATAAATTGGTTGGCGATTTCCCCTGTTACGCCGCGATTTTTCAAATAATCAACAGCGGCCTTTCCGTCTTTACTGGAACGTAGTTGCTGCACATAAAAAGCGGCCACTTGTTCCATAAGCAGATAGAGGTTACTGAGGTTGTCTTTGTTTTGTGCAGGCTGAGTGTTGAATGATGTGCGGGGAACGTCAACCCCTGCAAACGAGGCTAAATCTTCGACGGCTTCAACAAAATCCAGGTGGTTGAAGTCCATCAAAAAGCTGATGGCATTGCCACTGACGCCGCAACCAAAGCAATGATAAAACTGCTTGTTGCGGTTAACAGAGAAGCTTGGCGATTTTTCGGTATGAAAAGGGCAGCGCGCTGTGTAGTTTATGCCGGCTTTTTTGAGCGGCACATAGCTATCAATCAGATCAACAATATCAATCCGCGTTAAAAGATCGTCGATAAATTCACGTGGAATCCTGCCACCAGACATTACACCACCCAAACAAAATTAACTACCCGGCTAATGCCGCTTTGATTTTATT
>SBAV01000044.1 GCA_005239965.1 Methylobacter tundripaludum | reverse complement strand
CTAGCGAGCTTTGCAGATATGCCCAGGTAGCTCAGTCGGTAGAGCAGAGGACTGAAAATCCTCGTGTCGACGGTTCGATTCCGCCCCTGGGCACCATTCCAAGTGCAGTTGGCCAGGTTGGCACGCATTTTTCCTAGTTGTCAAAGTCCTCCTCATCATTACTGTGTTGTCATTGATGCGTTAATACTTTTCCGGACACAAAATCGAGCAGATTTAAGCCACATTTCGCAGTCCACTGGCGACAAATAATTATTGGCAGAATGAAGCCGTTCTTGGTTGTAAAATGTTTCAGTTAGGTGATTAGTCGAAACAGTTATTGGACAACTGACCGAACAGTTTCATTAGGCAACCTAACTTTGCATTTCGAGGTGTTAAAGGCTGAACGTCGCATAATAAACATACAATACGGAGATAAAAAATGAACCATTGGGATGCCATCAAAGCGGACACGCACCGCCAATACGGCCAGTTCAGCTGGCACAACCTTGTTAAAGGTTTCATTGCCCTCAGAACGTTTCGGCCCGTAGTGACTCTACGCCTGTGTCAATGGCTATCAGCTTCGCACGGTCTGGTTCGATTGGCCTTGCCTATCGGCAAACTGTTACATCGCATGGCAACGCACACTGCCGCCATAGATCTACCGTGGCACACAGAAATCGGGAGCGGCCTGACGCTGATCCACGGCTGGAGCCTTGTCATCACAAAAGGATCCCGAATTGGCAACAACGTCACGTTGTTTCATGGTGTCACGCTGGGGCGCCGAGACCGCATCTCACGTGAAAGCGAACGCTTGACAGAATATCCGGTAAGTGAAGACGAAGTCTGGATTGGTCCGCACGCTATCATCGTAGGCGGCATAACCATAGGCCGTGGCAGCAGAATCGCTGGCGGTGCTTTTGTGACAGACAGTATCCCACCTTATTCGGTTGTTTCAGGTAATCCTGCGGTCATCGTGAAAAGCAACTGTGTACCTGACGTTATGAACCCTGCGCCGGTTTAGTTAATTGGAAAATTATTAAAAATTTACTTTTGTTAAGCTTCGATTCATTTTCGTTCTGTATAGTGAGCAGCAAGTGAAGAAAAAACCATTAATTTTTTAACACGTTATGTTGTTTAGGAAGGATATTATGAAAAAGCTACTTTTTTTGATTCAATTCACACTCGCTATTGCTCTGTATTCCGATTTGTCTTACGCAGATCATGGCTGGCGCAGGCATCATGGCCACCACAGACATCATGGCCATCATGGCTATCGTGGTGGTTACGGGCATAACTTCGATAATGGTGGCTATTATCCGCAACAGCAATATCAGCCCGACCCTCGCTCACACCAAGGGTTGGCAGGCAGTGTCGTCGGCAGTGTTTTGGGCTATGAGATAGGCAATGGCCATCCGGTTGGTGCCGGTCTTGGTGCGGCGGCCGGTGCTTTCCTAGGTAACGGTATGGCGCATTAAATCTTCAGTTTGCATGACAATTTCCTCTCACGTCTGAAACTTACTCCATTTCGATCAGACGTATTTTTTGGCGGTTCAGGGACAACATCGCAACCGTGATCAACCCTGGATACGTGCTTATTGTAGCCAGTTCAGGGCGTATGCTAGCGCAAGCTGCAAAACAGGCTGGCTACACACCTTTTGTGATTGATCTGTACGCAGATCGTGATACCCGTTTGTATGTGCAAAAATGCTACCCCATTGCCTCTTTGGCTTTAACTCATGTTGTTCCTGCCTTAGAGGCTTTTTTTGCTCGCCATCCGCTAATGGACATGATTTATGGGAGCGGTTTTGAAGACTATCCAGAAAGTTTGGATTATTTGGCGGATCGCTTGGTGATATGGGGCAATCAACCTGATGTCTTTATGAAGATTCAGGATAAAAAAAACTTTTTCCCGGTGCTGACTGATCTTGGCATTCCATACCCTGAAATTTCATTTACTGAACCCAGGAATATTGCCGATGCGTGGTTGATTAAGCCACTGCAGGGCCACGGCGGTATCGGCATCAGGCATTATCAGCAAGCTGACGATAAGCCAACATCGGTTTATTGGCAACGCTACATCGAGGGCACATCGCATTCCGTGTTGTTTTTGGCCGATGGCGAAAACATACAAATTGTAGGTTTTAACAGGCAATGGCCGGTTACATCTGGCCAGAATGATTTTATTTTTTCCGGCATTATTAATGACGGTAATGTACCGGATGAACACAAAGCGCGGGTAACGGAATGGTTGCGAAAAATTGTCAACGCTTTTGCCCTTAAGGGCTTAAACTCGCTGGATTTTATCTGCACAATGGATAGTTGTTATGTGCTGGAGATTAATGCCAGGCCTCCAGCCAGCATGCAGCTCTATAATAGCGATTTGTTTGCTAGACATATCGATGCCTGCCAAGGCCGATTAACCGGCAATCCCCCCATCCAATGCCCTTATAAGGCTTATCAAATTATTTATGCTGAACGCGACATCCAAATTCCCGAAAGTTTTGAATGGCCATCCGGGTGTATGGATTTACCTAATGAGGGGGCATTAATTTACACGGGACAACCCATTTGCAGTATTATTGCCAGCCAAAAGCAATCACGGCAGGTTTTGCAACAGTTAGTGATTAAGCGACAGATTATTATTAATCAACTTAAGGGTATTTAACTCTCATGGAATTTATGGAATTTAAAGCTAGCGTTAATAAATTGGCTCAGCCTCTGGTAAAAGAATTAATTGATAATGCCGACAAATTAAGGGTAAGTGTAGAAAAGCTGCCGAATGGTTGCACACTTATCGATGCCGGTATCGCCGTGCCGGGCGGATTGGAGGCCGGCCGCATTATTGCCGAAATCTGCCTGGGTGGCATGGGCACGGTAACCATCAATCACAGTCCTTATACGGCGAATTGGCCGCTATCGGTTAATGTGCATACCAGCAATCCGGTTTTGGCATGTTTGGGCAGCCAATATGCGGGCTGGAGTTTGTCGCATGATAAATATTACGCATTAGGCTCAGGGCCTGCGCGGGCTATGGCCACCAAACTCAAAGATGGCAAGCAGGAATCGGTAGAAGAGCTGTATAAAGAGCTCGCCTACCGTGACAGCTTTGATGCAACAGTGCTGGTCATTGAGAATGATGCCTTGCCCCCCATTGAAATCGTTGATAAGGTCGCTGCCGCCTGCCAGCTTGATGCGTCTAAATTGACGATTATCGTCACGCCGACCAGTAGTTTGGCAGGTGGTGTACAAGTGGTTTCCAGGGTATTGGAAGTGGCCATGCACAAAGCTCATGCCTTACATTTTTCGTTGGAAAACATCGTAGACGGCAGTGGCAGCGCACCGATTTGCCCGCCACATCCCAAATTTGTTAAAGCCATGGGGCGCACCAACGATGCGATTTTATTCGCCGGCCTAGTGCATTTATTTGTTAAAGGCAGCGATGAAGAAGCCGAAAAGCTGGCCAACGCCCTGCCCAGTTCCACCTCTAAAGACTACGGCAAACCATTTGCCGATATTTTCAAGCAATACGAATACGATTTTTTCAAGATCGATGCCATGCTGTTCAGCCCTGCCAGTGTTATTGTTACAGCCGTTGAATCCGGCAAAAGCTTCCGGGCCGGCAAACTCGATAATATTTTATTGGACCAATCTTTCGGGGTCTAGAATTTCTGTGCCGCGTATCGTTATTTTTACCGACGACCCTGGGTGGCATGGCCGTCAGTTGCGTCTAGCTTTTGCTGATAGAGGTTGCGACAGCGAATACGTATCGTTAGCCGACTGCCGCTTGGTGATTGAGGCTGGAAAGCTACCAATTGTCATACCAGGATTTGAAAAACAGCTCCCCGATGCGGTTTTTGTGCGTGGTGTGCCCGGCGGTTCCCTGGAAGAAGTGGTGTTGTATCTGGATATTCTTCATGCCTTAAAAATCATGCAGATTCCGGTTTATAACGATGGCCACGCCATAGAGCGTAGTGTCGACAAGGGCATGACCAGCTTTCTTTTGCACCAGGCCGGTTTGCCGACCCCCTTGACGTGGGTATTACGCAACCATTCTGAAGCATTGGCGATTGCGGAAGCCGAATTAAAAAACGGCAACTTATTAATCACCAAACCGCTATTTGGCTCACAAGGCGAAGGCATACGCCGCATTGAAAAAATGACCGATTTGTTTTGGCTGACTGGTAGTCATGGTGTTTACTATCTGCAACGCTTTATCCATTGTGCAGGCAACGGTTTTTCCGACAGCAGGGTGTTTGTCATTAATGGCCGTGCCGTTGCCGCCATGCAACGACGCGGCAAATCCTGGCTCAATAATGTTGCCCGTGGTGCCCGTTGCGAATCCATCGAGTTAGCATCGGAAATGGCTGACTTGGCCGTTAAAGCCGCCGCAGCATTAAAGATGGATTACGCCGGTGTCGATATTATTCAGGATCGGGATGGCCAATATGTGGTGATTGAGGTGAACAGCATTCCAGCCTGGAAGGGTTTACAAAGCGTGTGTGATGTCAATGTTGCCGAATTGCTGGCTGAAGATGTGATTGGCCGTTATCTCAAAAGCCCTTTAAAAACAGATGTTGCCGCCTGATGATTTCCGCCCGGCAACTTAGTGTATTTTACCAGCGGGCTTGCGAACTGGAGCTGCAAGCCTTCAAGCCCGGTAATGTCAGTGTTTATGCTGACGGCCATGACATGACGGTTGCTGATTTCAGGATCAGCGCCGAAGTCAGCGCCGAACCCTTGTGTAATCCTGATTATTCCTTGGGCGAAAAAATTTATTACGCCGTAAAGGCAACGCGTGAGGCCGTTTACTGTAATACCAATTTGGGCATTATTTTATTGTGTGCGCCCTTGGTTGAGGCTGCAAGTCAACGGAGTCCTTCCGAAACATTAAGACAAGCGCTCAGTAGCGTTCTGTCATCGACAACCATCAACGATGCTGGTTGGGTTTTCAAAGCCATCGCCTTGGCATCGCCCGGTGGCTTGGGTAAATCTGATGAACAGGATGTCAATCAACAAGCGTCTGTGACACTCACTGAAGCAATGCGCTTGGCCAGTAAAAAAGACCGTATTGCCTATCAATATATCAGCAACTATGAAAATATCTTTGATTTTTCTCTTCCAATCTACTATAATAATTTAGATAGGTGGGAGGATCGGAATTATTGGGCGGTTGTTGTTTTGTATGCTCACTTACTGAGCCAATTTCCTGATAGCCACATCGAAAGGAAGTACGGTAGTTATTACTCTGATATGGTGGTCGAAAAAATGACCCACCTCCTTCAAGAGTTATCGAAAGCTAATGATCCTGATTACATTAAACCATTTCTTTATAATCTGGATCAAGAGTTTAAGTGTAAAAAAATAAACCCTGGGACTACGGCCGACCTAACAGTCGCCACTGTATTTACGGCGTTTATAGAAGCTTTTAATAAAGCTTAAAAGCATATCATTTAATTTTTATATTTTCTGCATAGGGGAAAACAAGCGTGGCTAAAATCAATAAATTAAGCGTTGGTGAATCTTTGGTTGGTGACGGTAACGAAGTTGCTCATATCGACCTGTTGATTGGACCTAGGGGTTCAGCAGCTGAATCCGCATTTGCACACTGCTTAACAAACAATAAAGATGGTTTTTCTAGCCTTTTGGCTGTTGTTGCACCTAACCTGATGGTTAAGCCTGCAACTGTAATGTTCAACAAAGTGACCATCAAAGGCGCAAAACAAGCCGTGCAAATGTTTGGGCCTGCACAACGTGGCGTTGCTATGGCGGTTGCTGACTGCGTAGAAGCTGGCACTATCCCAGCTGATGAAGCGGATGATTTGTTTATTTCAGTCGGCGTATTTATTCACTGGGCTGCTGAAGACGATGCCAAGATTCAATTATACAACTATCAAGCCACCAAAGAAGCGCTTGAGCGCGCTGTTGCTGGTTTACCTACAGCCGCTGAAGTAGTATCTAAAAAATCTTCAGCAAAACATCCGTTCGCACCTAATT
>SBAV01000218.1 GCA_005239965.1 Methylobacter tundripaludum | reverse complement strand
CACAGGAGGAGGCAAGCATCGATTGATTATGCGTTTAAAAATCAATTGGTTTTTTCAACATGATAGGGCGATGTTGATTTAACAAAGTAGAACTAGAAAATGTCGGCTATTGCATTTTCCGTATGCCATTATTTTTCAAATAGCGTCGGCACAAATAGAAATAATTGCGGTGATGCACTTGCGGAAACAACCCCATTATTGGCAAGCACGGGGATAAAATCGACATTGAATCCACAATGTCAAGTAATTATTACCTGTCACAGCCGTACATAATTCACAAGTTGCCTATAAAAAAATCATTATAATACGCGATGATTTTTTGTAATTCACGCCCATTTCTATTCCTGTCAACAAATCATGGAACCTCAAGACTTATTTGTAAGCTGCTTTCGGAATTCATCGCCTTACATACATGCGCACCGCAACAAAACCTTTGTCATCTCTTTTGGCGGCGAGGCGGTACTCGATGCTGATTTTGATCACTATGTCCACGATTTTGCCTTGCTTAGCAGTTTAGGGATACGGTTAGTTCTGGTTCACGGTATCCGCCCTCACATAGACCAACGTCTTCACAAACTCAACCACCCTGCCCTTTTTCATAACAATCTGCGCATTACCGATGATTTGGCGTTGCAATGCGCCAAAGAAGCGGCGGGTCTGGTGCGCGTGGAGATTGAGGCATTGCTGTCAATGGGCTTGGCGAATTCGCCAATGGCGGGTTCTGAGCTAAAAGTAGCTTCCGGGAATTTTGTTACCGCTAAACCCATCGGTGTAATCGACGGCATTGATTACTGCCACACCGGCGAAGTGCGGCGTGTCGATAGCGCGGCGATTCATCAGCACCTCGACCAAAACACCATTGTATTAATTTCACCCATCGGTTACTCCCCCAGTGGCGAGATTTTTAATTTGTCGGGTGAACAAGTTGCTACAGAAGTCGCTATTGCCTTAAATGCCGAAAAATTAATTTTGCTGACCGAGCAAAGCTGTTGCAATCCCGGCGATGGCGAGCAAATACGGCAAATGACCACCACGGAAGCACACGCTTTTTTACAAGAGCACTCTGATATTCCAGAGCTTATTCGATTGCCAATTAAAGCGTCAATACGGGGTTGTCAAGCGGGTATTGGCCGTGTGCATTTAATTGACAGAGCACAGGATGGTGCGTTATTGCTGGAGCTTTTTACCCGCGATGGCATTGGGACACTGATCAGTTGCACGCCTTTTGAGGAGTTGCGCACTGCCACTTTAAGCGATATTGGCGGCATTCTGGAACTCATAAAGCCATTAGAGCAGCAAGGCATACTGGCTAAACGTTCCCGGGAAAAAATCGAAATGGAAATAACCGATTACATTGTCATTGAGCGCGATGGTTCGATCATCGGTTGCACGGCGTTACATGCCGATCAACAAGGCCAATTTGGCGCTATTGCCTGTCTTGCGGTACACCCTGATTATCAAGGTGCGGCGCGTGGCCAGCGCATGTTTGACCATGTTTGTCTAATAGCTAAAAGGTTAAATTTGAACAAGCTATTTGTGCTGTCAACCCAAACCACGCATTGGTTTATCGAGCGCGGATTTCTGCTGTCAGGCATCAACAGCCTGCCCGATCCGCTCAAGAAGCTTTACAACCCGCAAAGGAACTCAAAAATTCTTTGTAAAACAGTTGACTAGACCACTATGACAATGGAAGTTTCAAATTATACAACGATATTGCATGTCACCGACACGCATATCCTGTCCACGCCAAACACCACCTTGCTGGGCGTTAATACGGCGTATTATTTTCGGGAAGTCATCAGGCACGCCTTTAACCGGTGCCATTTTGATTTAATCTTGCATACCGGCGATTTGGCACAAGATCCGTGCGTGGCCAGCTATGAATACATTCGTGATATACTTGGCGCTTACAACACCCCCTGCGTCTGCCTGCCCGGTAATCATGATGATTACGGCATCATGCAGCAAGTTTTCAGCACTGCCGATATTCATTGCCGTAAACAGGTTTTATTGGGCAACTGGCAGCTGATTTGCTTGAACAGCCAAATACCCGGCGCTACCGGCGGTTATTTGTCAAACGAAGAATTATTGTTTCTGGAACAATGCCTAGTGGATAAGCCCAGCCACTATGCGCTAATCGCCGTGCACCATCACTGTCTGGAAACGCAAAGTACCTGGATGGATAGCATGATTATAGAAAACCGCGAACAACTGTTCGCGATAATCAGCCAGTATCCTCAGGTGAAAGCCATAGCCTATGGCCATATTCATCAACGCGTGGACACTACGGTAGCTTCTGTGCAAATATTGGGCACACCAGCAACGTGTTTCCAATTTAAGCCTCAGTCTGAAAAATTTGCCGTGGATGAGACAGCCACGCCGGGTTACCGGATAATAAGGCTTTATACAGATGGCCAGATCAAATCCGAAGTTGTTAGCCTATCCGAGCCATTACACGAGCTGCAAATGAATATGTACGGCTATTAACCCCCAACAACGCAATGTTCATTAGTGAACGCTACGGTTTATCGCTTGGTTCTTGCCTCTTTGGTCAGGTAACCTGAGGCATTGACCGGTATTGAATCAACGGTAAGTATCGCCCCCAGTTCCCCCATGGCTTTTTGATAGACCTTGCGCTTGAAATAAACCACATCTTTCAAGGGTTGCCAATAATCTACCCAGCGCCAGTCGTCAAATTCCGGTTTGGCGCAACGGTTAAAGCAGACGTTAGCATCGGTCGTGACCAAGCGCAGCATGAACCAGATCTGCTTTTGGCCGATACACAAAGGCATCGAACTTTTGCGTATATACCGCTCCGGCAATTGATACTTTAGCCAGTAGCGGGTGCGCCCCAAAATCTGGACGTGCTGCTGTTCCAGTCCCGTTTCTTCCCATAGTTCACGATACATCGCTGTTTCGGGGTCTTCATCATCATTTATGCCGCCCTGAGGGAACTGCCATGCGTTCACCCCCATCCGTTTTGCCCAAAACACACGACCCTCGTCATTACACAGGATAATGCCGACATTAGGTCGGTACCCTTTAGAGTCTATCATGTTAAAACCTGTTATTTTTACCCTACTTGCACAAGTCCTTAGATTGCGGTGCCATTGCGCAGTAGATCAATTTTTCTAAATGCCAACATTGTTTCATAAAAAATGTACGGATGCTATAGTATATAACTAACTATTTTAGAAAAGGATTACCGTGAGTTTAGCGATTTTTGATTTGGATAATACCCTGATTGCAAATGACAGCGATTATTTATGGGGGCAATTTCTTGTCGATCAGGGCATTGTGGATAAAGCCCATTACGAAAGCGCCAATGCCAAGTTTTACGATGATTACAAGCACGGCACATTAAATATTGTTGATTTCCTGAGTTTTTCCTTAAAGCCTTTGGCAGACAATCCACCCGAACAGTTGTATCAATGGCGCGAAAAATTTATAGCTGACATCATCCAGCCATTAGTATTAAAGCCTGCCCAACAACTGATTGCCAAGCACAGGGACAGGGGCGATACCGTGCTGGTGATTACTGCAACCAACCGTTTCGTGACTGAGCCTATCGTCAATTTATACGGTATTGATATTTTGCTGGCGACGACACCGGAGTTTGTCAATGGCCGTTACACGGGCAAATTTACCGGCGTGCCCTGCTTTCAGGAAGGCAAAGTGACGCTGTTGCAAGAATGGCTACAGATGACTCAGGAGACATTGGCCGGGAGCTGGTTTTACAGCGATTCGCACAATGATTTGCCTTTGTTGAAATTAGTCGACAACCCGGTTGCTGTTGATCCTGATGAAAAATTGGCCGCGTTTGCCACACAAACCAATTGGCCTGTAATTACTCTGAGAGCTGATGTTTGTCCCATCGATCATTTCAAGATGGTTCAAACAGAATCTGCGGTCTAATTTGAAGAATACGCACAAAATAACTTGAGTCAGTTTTTGGTATAGGTGCGGATTTATCCGCACAATGCGAATGAATTCGCACCTACAGTTGTTCAATTTAATTCATGCACGTTCCTAACCGTATCTCCGGCGAATCGCCTGCTCAATCATGCGGCAACTGGTTGTCCAGATCGGTGAGGTCAGCGGCAGCATTTTTGATGTTGCTACCGTCGGCGCCAAGTCTTTAAAACCACGGACACGAAAACAATCTTGATTTTTTTCCAAAAATGCGCAAAGCTTACGAAAACGGCTTACCGCTATAGCGTCGGGTCTGTTCATTTTGCTGTTCAGCAATTCGAAATTATGGGAGAGGATAACGAAAGCATCACGACCTGTTTCCAGTGCCTGCCAGAGTAATCCTTCCATCTCCCTGTGTGAACAAGCTTTGACTTGGGCATGGCGCAATTCAAAGCCGTCATGGGGTATTCATAAACGCCTTCACATTCAATAATATCTACGAGGGGAATCCCCTGATTTACACCACTGCCTAAACCAAACAGCGTAGCGTTGTAGCTGCTGTCAATGTTAATTTTGTTGGTTGCCAGGGCACGCAACGTGTCACGGTTAAAACCGAAGTTTCCCGCACGAAAAGCGTTGATGTCTCCGCCGTCAGCTTGCTTGATAAGCTGCGTACCAATTTCAATAAGTTTTGTTTGTTCAACCAAAGAAAAATTGTGTAGAAACTGTCTCTTGCGGGTAACGTGATCGAGGAGTGGCGTAATGGATTCATCCACCCATTCGGTGTGTATGTGCAACTGAATTTCCTGACGGTTTTCTTGAATAAGATTTATGATTTCTGCTAAAGGCATCAGCCCAAAACGCCCTGAGAATAAAGGCTCTATGAAGAAAACACCTGTTAAACCATGTTCTTGGAGTAATTTCAGCTTGAAAGGCAAGCCAACATTTCCTTTGGAAGTGGCGCCGTATACGTAGCGCTGGAATGCCATGTTAAATTTTGCATCGATATCTTTCCAACCGTCACACCAGATTTCAATATCAAAAGTAAAAAATACATCTAACATGGCTACTGATCCCTATTCAAAACTTAGACTGTTCTGTTTGTTGTTATTAACTGATGTTACGCAGTCCGTAATTTTTGTAATTCAGCATAGGCTATCTGGTTTGCTTTTATGAACAGCTTTGTTCGTAGCGCAAAATGGTTG
>SBAV01000180.1 GCA_005239965.1 Methylobacter tundripaludum | reverse complement strand
GGCTGCTCAACGCCCAAATACCGGCTATCGTCGATATTATCGGCCATTATGTCAATTCATTTCCAGATCACGCAGAAACGCTCTGGCATCGTGTGCAAACCGGTTTTTATCTGTACCAACACCAAGCGGATCGCTGTCAGCAACTGGAACAACACCGTGATGTGTTGTCGCCTCAGCAGGCTGTCGTGCAGTTGTTGCAGCGACTGGCGCCCAAAGCGATAGGCCATCATGGCAAGATTATGTTGGCCAATAAAGGCTTGGAAGAGTGGTTCGCTCAGTCACCCTTTGACGGCGATGCGTTTTTGGCCGCTTTAAAACAATCGCCTTATGTTAATAGAACAATGCCGGAGCGCAGCGTCTTGCTGAAGCTGTTTGATTTTGGTGGCCCGATGTTTGGCGTGTTAGGCCAAGCTGACAAGGAGCTATTAAAGAACTGGCTGCTTTCCGAGGCTGCACTGCCGTCACTCCCCGTACTTAAAACTGGGCAACTTCCGGCCGCTTTGCTGGAATATGACTGTAACTTAACGCCCGATATTACCGATTATGGCCATGTCAGCCATAGGGAGCTTTATTATTATCTGGTTAACGCCGATGTGTTTCCGGGGGTGCTCACCCGAGCCAAGCAACATGTACACAGTATTTTATGGCGGACACAATACCTCAATCGCCTGCCTTTTAAACGTTACAGTCATGACGCTTTTGCGGATTATATGCAGGGCATTTACCAAGCTGAGGTAGACAGCTACCAACCGCTGGTACAATCGCCAAAGCTGTCAAAACAAGCCTATATTTGGGGTATCGAGCAATTTGCGCCAACCATACTGACCGATGGTTGCTGGTTACAGCACTGCAAGCAGCTGGCTTTGTGTGCCAATGGTGCTATTGGTGATATCCTGTTCAAGATTTATGATGACGAAACCGGCAACGGCATTCTGGAACAGAATCATCCGGTTATTTATCAGCAGTTGCTGGATAGCCTGGCTATCAAAGTGCCACCGATTTACAGCAAGGCTTTTAGCGGATATCCGGGATTTATCGACAGCGCTTTTGATATACCTGTTTATTTATTGGCTATTTCCAAGTTTCCCAGCGCTTTTTTGCCGGAACTCTTAGGGTTGAATATGGCGATAGAAATCAGCGGCCTTGGCAAGGTCTATTTGCGTTTGGCAGAAGAGCTGCGCTTTTACGGCATTAATCCGGCCATTGTCAATGTGCATATTTCCATAGATAACGTCGCTACCGGCCATACGGCTTTGGCTGTTAAGGCCATACAGCAGTATATGGATGATGTATTGGCCCATTATGGTAAACGCGCCATGCAGAGCCATTGGCGACGACTTTACACAGGCTATTGCACATTACAGTCTGTGAGCGCAGTATTTAAATATGCATTGGTAGCTAACTATTGGCTAAAACGAAAAAAGTAATTATTCAGACCCCTCCGGTTTTAACCCCTCACCCTAGCCCTCTCCCCAACAGGGAGAGGAAATTTAAGGTGGGGGTCTGAATAATTACCGAAAAACAAGACTGCGCACTGATTGTCAGTAAAATGAATGTTGGAAATTTGCGGCTGGGGAGGTCAAAATCATTAACTTAAGTCACCTTACAATAAAAACGCCTGCCTTTACGCGCTTAAGCTATTTACTGTGCTTTGTTTTGCCGGTAAGCACGTTTTTGTTTTTGAATAACGGGCCTTACAGTATCCATGAAACCTTATTGTGGACATTGCCATTCGGTACGGTGCTTTGGCTTGATTGGCTTAATGTCGAGTCAAGCCAGCACGAAGAACATGAGTATGAAGGGCTATTCTACGACGGTAT
Source organism: Methylobacter tundripaludum (assembly GCA_005239965.1). GTDB lineage: Bacteria > Pseudomonadota > Gammaproteobacteria > Methylococcales > Methylomonadaceae > Crenothrix. Next base: position 2,266 of record SBAV01000180.1, on the reverse strand, counting down.
TGTGTATGTCCTGTTTGTGTTGCAGTTCGTCAACATCGTCTTGATGCTGCGCTATGTTAGCCAATTGCAATGGCAGACGCAAAACGATGTTCTGGCCGGCATTGTTAATTTGATTGCGGTCAGGTTTTTGGTGGCGACCAGTTCCGGCACTTCGGGTATCGTGGTCGCGCATGAATTGATACACAGGCCGCAGCACTACATGCAGCTCATGGGACGGTTGTTGTTATGCAGTGTTTGTTATGAGCATTTTTGCATTACCCATAAAAGAGGACATCATCTGAGCTTCGGTATGCCCGAAGATATTGCTACAGCCCGTTTGGGCGAGAGTTTTCGGGATTATTGGCGAAGGGTATATATCGGTTATTTGCGTTACGCCTGGCATTCCGAACAAGAGCGCCTCAGTACCGATCCAAATCCTTTGCGCCTATTCAAAAATCAAGTCCTGCAAGGATTGGTGTTTGAATTGCTATTACTGGCAGTGATTATTAGCGTATTTGGCTGGTTGGCGGCAGTGATGTTTTTATACCAGGCCTTTGCAGCGATGCGCATACTGGAAGCCGTTAATTATTTCCAGCATTGGGGGCTTGGGGAAGGCCGGTACGGCAATACTTATGGCTGGGTAACCAATTCCTGGTTGAGCCGGCATGTGCTTATGGGCTTATCCCATCATATTGGCCATCATCAGGATGAAAACAAGCGTTTTTATGAGATCAGTTATTCCGAGGCAGGGCCAAAAATGCCTTACGGCTATTTTGTTATGAATCTTTGGATTAAACTTGATAATGCGTCGTATCAAAAAATGGCGCTACGCGAGTTACAGCGTTACCGCGATCAAGTCGCGCTGCCGCCTACAACGCCTACAACAATGCTTGATTATCATTACTAAAACCTATGGACACTACCGATTCAACTCATGCTTCAATTACCGCTATTCTTTACGCTTTTTCCGCCAATTTAGCCATTGCAATCGCCAAAACCGCTATAGCCCTGTGGACAGGCTCCGGTTCTTTATTGGCTGAAGCCATCCATTCTTATGCCGATTGCAGCAACCAAGTATTGCTGTTTATCGGCCTGAAACGCTCATCAAAAGAAGCTACCCGTAAGCATCCTATGGGCTATGGGCGTGAGTCTTATATATGGTCGATGATGGTCGCAGTTATCTTGTTTTCGATTGGCGGCATGTTTTCTGTGCATGAGGGTTGGGTGCGCTATAACAATCCCCATGAAATTGGAAATGCTGGCGTTGCGTTAGGCATATTGTTGATTGCGGTTGTTATAGAAGCTGTTTCTTTAAAAGGCGCTATGAATGCCATGGAAGCCGAAAAAGGCGAGCGTAGTCTATGGCAATGGTTTCGGGAAACCCATTCCAGTGAGCTGATGGTGATAGTCGGTGAAGATATTGCGGCATTGCTCGGACTCATTATCGCCTTGATTGCACTGGGTTTAACCCTAATGACTGGCAACGTCGCTTACGATGCCATCGGGTCGATTTTAATTGGTGGGTTGCTGATTGTTGTGGCAACCTTGATCGCTATCGAAGTGCATTCATTGTTGATCGGTGAAACCGAAGACAATATTCGCAGCAGTGTAGGGCAGTATCTGGAAAGTCAGCCCAACGTAATTAAGGTGCTGAACATTTGGGCAATTAATCACGGTAACGCCGTTATGTTGACCATTAAGGCCGAATTTAAACCCGATATGACGGTGTTAAATGCGGTTAATGAAATCAATGCCATGGAAAAGCAAATCAAGGCCACGCACAAGCGCATCCAATGGATATTTTTCGAGTTGGATAATGCGGATTAATTTGGCAGCAACGCGGGCGTAAAAGAGCTTGAACTTTATTCACGAAAGTCTAAAATTGCCGCCCTAGCTCAAGGTAGCGAAGAAATATACTTATAAGAAAAATAATTGCCTGTTTAGGCAATAGCGATGAAAAATATGAAAAAGGAACGATACAAATTAAAGCCTGGAACGCCATATCCATCAGGTTCCAAGCTTAACAGGGGCGGAGTTAATTTTTCCATTTTTAGTCATCACGCCATCCATGTCGAGTTGTTGTTGTTCGATACGGCAGACAGCGAACAGCCTTTTCAGACTATTGTCTTACAAAAGGAAATCAACCGGACGTTTTTTTCCTGGCATGTCTATGTGCTTGGTTTGCCTGCCGGTACTTGGTACGTCTGGCGAATGGATGGCCCCCATAACATTCGTGAATCCGGGCTGCATTTTGACAAAGAGAAACATCTTCTGGATCCTTGGGCGC
>SBAV01000237.1 GCA_005239965.1 Methylobacter tundripaludum | reverse complement strand
TCCCTGGGTAACACGCTCCATTGAGAATGCCCAGCACAAAGTCGAAGGCCGTAACTTTGATATCCGTAAGGAAATTTTGGCGTATGACGATGTTGCCAACGACCAGCGTAAAGTAGTCTATGCACAGCGCAACGAATTGATGGCGGCCGAAGAAATTTCCGAGATCATTACCGCAATCCGGGAAGATGTGGTCAATAACCTGATCACCCAATACATTCCGCCGAAAACCATGTCGGAGCAGTGGAATATCCAGGGGCTGGAAGAGCATATCCAACAGGAATTCAATGTTGATATTCCTGTGGTCAAGATGTTTGAGGAGAACAAGGCGTTGAATGAAACGACGCTGCGTACCCAGATTATTCGCATCCTGGAAGAAAGCCACAAGGAAAAAGAACGGCAAATTACCACGCCGGTCATGCAGCATTTTGAAAAATCCGTGATGTTGCAAGTGTTGGATAATAGCTGGAAAGAGCATTTGGCAGCGATGGATTATTTGCGCCAGGGCATCCATTTTAGGGGCTATGCGCAAAAAGATCCCAAGCAGGAATACAAACGCGAAGCCTTTGAAATGTTCACCAGCCTGTTGGATCGCATTAAATACGAAGTGATCAGCATTTTATTTAAAGTGAAGGTCACGGCGGATGAAGATGTTCAAGCCATTGATGAGCAAATGCACTTGCCTAAAGATATGCACTTCGAACATGCGTTAGCACCCTCAATCGATGATTACGATAATGCGCAGGCGGCTGCCTTGGGTGAGGACGAGCTGCAGGTTAATGTAAATGACAACAATGCAGTGGGCCGCAATGATCCTTGTCCTTGTGGTTCAGGGCTTAAGTTTAAGCAATGTCACGGCAAGATCAGTTAAGATACTCAGGATTCTGTTTGCAATTCGTAGTGCCATCTTGTTAAACCAGGCTGAGAGTAGGGTAATCGCACAATAACGCGATTACCCTGTTATTCCAAAATCGGCTGCAAAGCGGGCCACACTTTATCGGCAATAATCGCTTGCGCCTTGATGTTAAGGTGTAGCCGGTTGCCCGCATCAAATCCTTTGCCAAGGCAATACCCTACAGCAAGCAGTTTCCCCCTGAACCAAAGAAACCCCGTTCTGTCCTAATTTCAGGCTGCGGCTTGCGGCATCAATAACATATCACGGCATATAAAAATCGGGCATTATGCAAATTCAGACAGATATTGCGGTAGAAAACATTATAGTGGCGGAAAACCTGGCCAAATCAGTGATGACTTCCGAGGGGCTGTTACCTATCTTGTTATCGATAGATTTGCGTATCAAAGCCGGTGAAAGCATTGCCATTGTTGGCGAGTCTGGTTCCGGGAAATCTACCTTAATTAGCCTGTTGGCCGGTCTTGATACGCCCAGTACCGGAATGATTAGCCTTAATGGCCATAAATTAACGGCTATGGATGAAGACGGCAGGGCGGCTATCCGCAATGAACTGATTGGCTTTGTTTTCCAGTCCTTTCAATTGTTACCGGGACTGACGGCGCTGGAAAATGTCATGCTACCCCTGGAATTGACCGGCGACAAAAACGCCAAAACTGCGGCCACTGCGTTATTGAAGAGGGTCGGTTTGTCGCATCGCTTATCACATACACCCAGGCAACTTTCGGGCGGCGAACAGCAGCGTGTTGCTTTGGCCAGGGCATTTGTCACAAGGCCGGTTATTCTTTTCGCCGATGAGCCGACCGGTAATCTGGACAGCAAAACGGGCGCAACCATTATCGATTTGTTGTTTGAATTGAACCAGGAAAACCAAACCACCTTGATTCTGGTCACTCACGATCAAGTCCTGGCATCACGTTGCCAGCGCACGATTAAACTGGATTCCGGGAGCATGGTATGAGCCGTTTTAACCTGGCTGTGAAATTGTTGTGGCGCGATAGCCGTTCTGGTGAATTAACCATACTGGTGCTGGCGTTAATCATTGCTGTCACCAGTTCCACGGCGATATCATTGTTTGCAGATCGTTTGCAGCGCACCATGACCGAGCAAACCGCCGATTTTCTGGCGGCCGATTTGGTGATAACCAGTCCTGAAATACAACCTTCTAGCTGGTCTGTAAAGGCGCATGAATTGAAGCTGGACGAGGCCCAAACCGCAGAGTTTTCCAGTGTGCTCATTGAAAATGACGAAATGTTACTGGCCAGCATTAAGGCCGTCAGCCGTGGCTATCCTTTGCGCGGCTATTTAAAAGTTACCGGCAGCGATTATTCTCAAGAACAAACCATGTACCAAGGCCCTGAGCCAGGAAATGCCTGGGTCGAAAAACGCGTCTTGTCTGCATTGAAGCTCAAACTGGGCGATCCGCTCACGGTAGGTGAAAAAAAACTCCTCGTCAGTCAAATTCTTACCTACGAAACCGATAAACAGGGCGATTTTTACAGCTTTTCGCCACGGGTGATGATGAATGATGCCGACCTTCAATCAACCGGCATTATTCAACCCGGCAGCCATGTGCATTATTTTTTCCAATACCGTGGCGAAGCCCATGCACTGGCTGAATTTAACCGCTGGCTCAAACTCCGGTTGAATCCCTCACAGCGCATTATGGACATCCATGAAGATCGTCCCGAATTAGGTTCGGCGCTGAGCAGGGCGGAACGTTATCTGGGCTTATCCAGTATTATTGTCATTTTGATTTCCGGCGTGGCCATTGCCATGGCGACGCGCCGATATACCGAACGTCATTTTAATGCCACCGCCATATTACGCTGCCTGGGCCTAAAACAACGGGACATACTTTGGCTTTACGGTTGCCAGTTTATCGTCCTGGGCGTGTTGGCCAGTGGGCTTGGTTGTTTGCTGGGCTGGTTGGTACAACAAGCCTTGTTCCATTTATTGAGAGGTCTATTGCCACAGCACGTTGCCAATCCTGGTCTGTTGGCGGTATTTTTCGGCTTTATTATCGGAATGGCAGTTTTAGTGGCGTTTGCGTTGCCGCCGTTGTTGCGGTTAAAACAGGTGTCGCCGCTCAGGGTGTTGCGCCGCGAACTGGAGCCTTTGCCCACTAGCGCATGGCTGGTTTATGGTTTGGCGTTTGGCATTATTGCCGTGTTAATAGAACGCTATACCCATGACCTTAACTTGACGGCTACCCTACTCGGTGTCGGTCTGCTTACCCTGTTACTGTTGGGGTTATTGGTTTACGGCTTGTTGCGTTTGGCGGGTAAACTGTTGCCGTATATGGGCTTAACCTGGCGATTCGGCTTGCAAGGCCTGCTCAGAAACACCCAAGCCAGCGTCAGTCAAATACTGGCTTTCAGCATTACGCTGGTTGCGATGGTGTTAAGTTTTACCGTGCGTACCGATTTAATCGATAACTGGCATAAACAATTGCCGGAGAATGCCCCCAATCATTTTGCGCTGAATATTTTCCCTGAACAGCAAGTGGCTTTTCAACAGGAGATGCTGCAAAATGGCATCCGGCACAGCCAGTTTTATCCGGTTGTTAAAGGCCGCTTGGTTGAAATTAATAACCTACCTGTTCAGAAAATTGTCAGTAAAGATTCCCAGGGTGAAAGGGCTACTCACCGCGAGTTAAGCCTGACCTGGGCAGAACAATTACCGGATGAGAACAAGATCACTGCCGGGCAATGGTGGCAGGATAAGCCAATCCAAGCCGGACTGGTTTCGGTGGAGCAGAAACTGGCTGACAACCTAAAAATCAAACTGCACGATCAGTTAACCTTTACCGCCGGCAGTCAGCAGATTAAAGCGACGGTTGCCAGTATCCGTGCGCTCGATTGGGATACCATGAGGCCGAATTTTTATATGATTTTCTCGCCCGGTACGCTGGACGCTTATCCCAGCACTTATCTCACCAGTTTTTATTTGCCCGAAGCGCAAAAAAACGTATTGAACACATTGGTCAAAAAATACCCCGCCACCACCATTTTGGAGGTCGATCTTATCTTGAAACAGTTTAAAACCATACTGACCCAGCTGACGCAAGCGATCAACTATCTCCTGTATTTTTCATTACTGGCTGGATTTACTGTGCTGTTTGCTGCGGTTTATGCCACCTTGGATTACCGTATCCAGGAAGGCGCCATCATAAGGACGTTAGGGGCCAAGCGCTCTTTTTTAACCAAGATACACCTGATTGAATTTGGCTTGCTGGGGTTGATTGCCGGGATATTAACGGTAGTGATTTCGGAAGCGCTGATTTATAGCTTGTATTCTAAAGTGATGCATATCGATTACAGCCCCAATGTTTATTTGTGGCTATTGACACCGGTTGCCGGCAGTTTGTTCGTGGCTTTGGCAGGTTATAGCGGGATTCGGCATGTGGCCAATAAATCACCGGTAGCTGTTTTAAGGGAGCTTTAATTCTGATGCTGAACGGAAGGAAGTGTATCCTTCTGTCGGCACCGGTCTGCAGAGAAATGGTGAACTTATTCCAAATTAGCGTGGCGTGAGCGCATGACTTCTTCTGGAATACCCTTTTCATGAATAATGTGGGAAATGGCCGCTTCCAGGAATGACAGGGTAGACAGTTCAAACATCGTGCCCATGGGCATGCCGAGAACTTTGCCATATTGGTCGGAACGGCCGATTTGGAAGACGGCATCGGCCATGTCGCCAATGGTTGAACTGCCTTTGGATGAAATCAATAAAATCTTGGCGCCTTCTGCTTTTGCGCGTTTGGTGAAGGAAATCAGCTGTTCGGTTTCGCCGGAACCTGAGATGACGATTAACAGGTCGCCTTTTTTGATGCTGGGGGTTACGATTTCGCCAACGACGCTGGTATCGTAGCCGCTGTGTACCAGGCGCATTGCAAAAAACTTGCAAACCAGTCCCGAACGCCCCGCGCCCGAAACGAAGATACGTGATGCGCTATCCAGCATCTCCGTTAGTTTGGCGTGGTAGCTGTCATCGGTTGCCGAAAGGATGCTGGTAATTTTATCGAGAATCATGTGCCGGTGCGTACTTTTGCCTTCGGCAATGTTGCGTATGGTACGGGCGGCTTCGGCAGGGCAGGGCGCGCCATAGATAGCTGCCCCTACGACAATAATGCCAGCGCCTGTTTCTACCACTTGTTGTACGGTAGAGGCATTGATACCGCCAGCTACGGATATTCTGACATCCAGGCCTAAACCGGCAATATCCTGCAAGTCGGCATAAGGGGTTTGTCCGGCGGCTTGGGCATCTAGCCCCGTATGTACGCCAATTATCCGAGCGCCTAAGCTTGCCGCTTCCCGGGCGCACTCCAATTTGTTGGGCACGTTGATTAAATCAACTTGTGCTTCAGCCTGGTGGGCATTAGCCGCTCTGATGACGCCGGCTATGGTCGCCATGCCTGATACGCCGAGTACGGTACAAATATCCGCGCCAGCCGCATAGAAGGGCGTGGCTTCGTACTCACCGGCATCCATGGTTTTTAGATCCACCAAAATCAGTTTGTCGGGGAATTTGGCCCGTAATGCTTTAACCAGTTCGATGCCATTGTGTTTTATACAGGGCGTACCGATTTCAAAAATATCGATGTACGGTGCGGTTTTCTCGGCGAGGCCCATGGTTTGATCGAAATCCAAAGAATCCAAAGCCAGTTGTATTAATGGGGTTGTCATGTTCAAACTCCTGTCTAGTTATTGTTATGAATAAACATGATAACCCTAAAATTATGAGTTGTTCAATGACAATAAAATGTCTTTTGTTTTAGATGGTTACGCAACATTAGGGTGTATTGGGAATGGGTATTCGATATACACTTGGCATAACTGGCAAAAGCCTACAAAATACTCAAAATAATTAAAGCTATAAAAAATCTGTAGTTAGCAGAATACGTGGGAAATAGGGTACAATAATAAAATAAAGTCAATCACACTCTACGTGCAGTGCGCGTTTCCAATCTTTTTACAGGTAAATACATGTCCAACGATGTTTCTTCAATACCCTCATTTCGTGAACTAGCACTGATTGAACCGGTGCTAAAGGCACTGGATGATGTCGGTTATGAAACACCTTCACCCATTCAAGCTCAAGTCATTCCCCACATGCTGCAAGGCAAAGACGTGTTGGGGCAGGCACAAACCGGAACCGGCAAAACCGCCGCGTTTGCGTTGCCGATTTTGTCGCGCATCGACCTTAAGCAAAAAGACCCGCAAGTTTTGGTTTTAGCGCCCACGCGCGAACTGGCCATTCAGGTTGCCGAAGCGTTTCAGCGCTATGCCGCGCATTTAAAAGGTTTTCACGTTTTGCCGATTTACGGCGGCCAGGATTACAGTACGCAATTACGGCAGTTAAAACGCGGCGCGCACGTTGTTGTCGGTACACCCGGCCGTGTCATGGATCACATGCGTAAAGGCACGCTGAACCTCGATGGTTTGAGCGTTTTGGTGCTCGATGAAGCCGATGAAATGCTGCGTATGGGCTTTATTGATGATGTCGAATGGGTACTGGAGCAAACACCGGAAGACATACAAATTGCGTTGTTTTCGGCCACCATGCCGCCGGTGATCCGCAAAATCGCCCAGGAATATCTGTACGAACCCGAACAGATAACCATTAAAGTGACCACGGCTTCTGCGGAAAATATCCGCCAACGTTTCTGGGTGGTGAGTGGCGTTCACAAGCTGGATGCGCTGACCCGTATTCTGGAAGCCGAAACTTTTGACGGGATGATCATTTTCGTCAGGACCAAGACCGCAACCATCGAACTTGCCGAAAAACTGGAAGCGCGGGGTTATTCGGCAGCAGCCATTAATGGGGATATGTCGCAAACGTTGCGGGAACGCACTATCGCGCACCTGAAAAATGGCAAGCTGGATATTCTGATTGCCACCGATGTTGCTGCGCGTGGGTTGGATGTTGACCGTATCACCCACGTTGTCAACTACGATATACCATATGATACAGAATCTTACATCCACCGTATCGGCAGGACTGGACGCGCGGGCCGTACCGGCGATGCTATCTTGTTTATTGCCCCCAGAGAAAGAAAGTTGCTGGCCAATATCGAAAAAGCCACCAAACAACGTGTTGAGGAAATGGGGCTGCCGTCAACGGAAGTCATCAATAACAAACGTATCTCCCGTTTTAAACAGAACATTACCGATACCTTGGCAGCGGAAGAACTCAGCTTTTTCAGCCAATTGATAGAGCAGTACCAACATGAACACAATGTCAGTGCGCTGGAAATAGCCGCTGCCTTGGCCAAGTTGGTGCAAGGCGATACGCCGCTGTTAATGCAAAATCTGCCTAAAAAATCCAGAGACAGCCGGGAAGATAGAGAGGGCCGGGAAAGTCGGGCAGAAAGGGGCGAGAGACCAGATCGGGAAGATCGGCCACAAAGAGAACGCAAACCCCGGCGTACCTTCAGCGAGGCCGCCGATATCGAAATGGAGGTGTACCGTATTGAAGTCGGTCACGCCCACGGGGTTAAGCCCGGCAATATAGTCGGTGCTATCGCCAACGAAACCGGTATCGATGGTGATCATATCGCCCGTATCCGTATTGAAGACGATTACAGCACTGTTGAGCTGCCAGCCGGTATGCCGAAACAGCTTTTTGAAGAATTGAAAAAGGTAAGGGTGGTCGGTCAGTTGCTCAATATCTCCAAAATGGATGGCGGCAGCAAAAAATTCAAGGCAGATGAACCCGAAAAAAAAGTAGATAAAAGCAAAAAAAAGATGGGTTCCGTGTCTCGTCGGGCTAAAGAAAAAACTGCTGATTAAGGGTTAATTCTGGCACTGTTGAAGTTGATAGGTATCAATTTTGACTGTTTAGGCCCGCGTGGTAATTTTTGTTGATATTTTATTTAGTGGTCTTGTAAAACGGTTATTGCTGGAAATAATGGCCAGTGGCGCATGAAAGCAAGTCGCACGGCTGCACGTAAAAATAACTATGGATGAGTAATCAATGATACCGATTAGAGATACTGCGCCGTGTTACGCCAAACCCTGGGTCACGTGGGGGCTGATGGTTATTTGGACTATCATTTTTGTAAGCATGAAATTGATGCCGGATGAATTGTCTGTCCGGTTATTAAATGTTTATGGCATGGTACCTATTCGCTATTCGAGCGTAGACTGGGCTGCAGATGCTAATTTGCCGTTTGACTATTATTTGTCGTTCATAACCAATTTGTTTTTACATGGCAATTGGACACATCTTCTTGTCAACCTGTTGTTTATGTGGATTTTTGGTGACAATGTCGAAGATCGCATGGGCAGGTTGCCATTCCTCGTGTTTTATTTGACCTGCGGTTTCTTTGCCAGTTTTTTGCAGTGGTATTTTGATCCCCTGTTGACCATTCCCGTTGTTGGCGCATCGGGTGCTATTGCCGGTGTTTTGGCGGCTTATTTCTTCTTGTATCCGCTTGAACGCGTCATCCTGTTTTTATTCCCGATACTTGTCCCTGTTCCGGCCATCGCTTTTTTAGGCATTTGGGTGATGATACAACTACATGATGCAACCACTTCCGTGCTGTTTGAAAGTGGGACGATTGATGTCGCATGGTGGGCGCATATCGGTGGTTTTATTGCCGGTTGTGTTTTGTATCGTTTTTTTCTTAAGGAACAGAAAATATGAGAAAAATCGATTGTAGCGGCGGCTTTCAGGTATAATTCGCACATTCAAAAAGTTGGCTTTTTGACAGATGAGCCTTGGCCAATATAACGCGCTGGTTAAGGTGACGACTAAAAGTTATCAGGAAATCGAAAGAAATTATGAAAAAAGTTAACGTTGCAGTGGTAAGGCTGGTTCAGTTTGTAGTGTTTGTGGTGTTTACCTTTATTGTTATGGCGTACTTTGGCGCTATTATTTTGCTCCCTTTAGATGCCGTTGCATTACTGATAAAGCTAATGGGTTTTGTTGGCCTGCACGGTTTTATCGGTGCTTTGCTTGCTATTCCGGCAGTGGGTTATTTGGTGCTGATGGCTTACAAAACCCCCGGTCTTAGTAAAATTATTGTTGAAACCGGTCTTGATTTAGTCACAACCGGCAATAAAACCACCGATATGCGCCCACCATGCGACATCAATCGTCCCACTTTCAAACAGCACGGAAGTGGTTGCATCATGTAG